>QIIJ01000577.1 GCA_003232595.1 Aurantimonadaceae bacterium
CTATTCGAGGCTGCCCTTGCAAAGTGAACAGGAAATATAATGGCTGATACATTCATGTTTGAACTGGTTTCACCGGAAAAGCTGCTGCTTGCGGCTGATGCAGTTGAGGTAATCGTGCCCGGCAGTGAGGGAGAATTTGGTGTGCTTGCCAATCATGCTGCTGTCATGTCCACCCTGCGCCCCGGCATGATTGTCGCCAAACTTGCAGATGGCGAGGAACAAACCTTTTTTGTACGTGGCGGTTTTGCTGATGTATCTCCCGCGGGCCTGACGCTTCTTTCCGAATTTGCCATTCCGGCAGCCGACTTTGATGCCGATGCGATGGAAGAGCAGATGGAACTTGCCCGCAAGGATATCGAAGCGGCTGAAAGTGATGCGGCCAAGGAAAAAGCCCAAAACCTGCTCAATCAGCTTGGTGAAGTGAGTGCTGCACTTGCGGCCTGACTAAACTTGCGCTTTGCTGGCATGAATTTACCATGGTATCAGATAAGGCGGCTTGCGCTTCTTTTCACACTTGTGTGGCTGGCAATCAGTACACCTTCATTTGCCACTGAAGATGCGCGATGTGAGGGCGATCAACTCGATTATGTTGGAATGCTCAAGCCGGGAAACGGCCCTGGAGCGATGATCGACGCAAAGGGTCAGGAATATCTGATTGCTGCTCTTTTTTTCAGTCCTTCAAATGTAAAACCATCCCGACAAACAATTGCCAAATTTATCAATGAAACCAAGCCGGAATTTATCACAGGCAAGGCCGGGCCGGATCGTTATGGCCGATTACCGGTTTATGTATATTCTAAAAGCGCGGGCCTGCCGGGCGATGGTTGCAGAAGGAGTTGGTTGATTCCGGGCTGGCAGTTGTGCGGCCCGGTAGCGAAGACAGTTTGTGCATTGCTGCATTGTTAAGAGCAGAATCACGTGCTCGGCTGGACAACAGAGGAATTTGGCAAAATTTTGATTCCCCGATGATGTCAGCCCAATCCGGCGACTGGCGGGCAAAAGTTAACGCATTTACCATCGTGGAAGGGCTGGTTCTTTCGGTGGGACAGGCGGGATCGAGGATTTATTTGAATTTTGGCAATAATTGGCAGCGCGATTTCACGGTAATTGTTGCAAAACGCAATGCAAAGCGGTTTAAGGGCATGATTGGTAATTTGAAAGAGCTCGCAGGCCGTAAAATCCGGGTCAGAGGCTGGATGGTTTCTGATCGCGGACCGATGATTGAGGTTTATTATCCCGGGCAAATTGAACTTGATGTTGATTAATCAAAGTGCTTCGCTGTTCAGGTGTTTTCGGTCATGCAGCACCATGATTGCGCTTGGCCTGTTGGTTTCGTCATGTGAGCTTACCGGTGCCAATAAATCAAGAATCGAGCAGGCGCTTGATCCGAGCCCTGGAATTACCCAGCCGGAAAACCCGCAGTCAATAATCGGTGCAAGAGAGCATCCTAAAATCCTCGCGTCCAATGGCGGCGTTTATGCCAATGCCGGATTGAGCGCCACTGTTGAAGAAATTGCTGCATCCCTGATTAAATATTCCGATGATGCCGAGCGCTACAGGATCACCATCCTCAACACGCCATCGGTCAATGCATTTGCCCTGCCTGGCGGGTACCTTTATGTGACCAGAGGTCTGCTTGCACTGGCAACAAGTTCGGCTGAAGTTGCCGCCGTACTGGCTCATGAAATGGCTCATGTTTCTGCTAATCACGGTATCCAGCGCAGCCAGAAATTTGAGGAAGCCAAATTGGCTGACCGGGTTGTTCTTGATGTTTTGACCAATGACCGCGTCAGCAAAGTTGCTCTTGCAGCCAGTCAGATCAAACTGGCAAGATTTTCGCAAAACCAGGAACTGCAGGCTGATGCCTTGGGCATCAAGACAATCGGCAGGGCGGGTTTTGATGCATTTGCTGCGGCCCGTTTTCTTGAGGCAATGGATGAATATGCGCGTTATCAGTCGTCGCTGTCCGCAAGCAGTGCTGATCAGGAGTTTCTCGCAACCCATCCCTCAACCCCGCGTCGTATTGAGCTTGCCAAGCGTCATGCCCGGTTTTTTGGCGCTCCTGGTGCCGGGATCGCCAACCGGGATGAGTATCTGAAAAATATTGATGGCATGCTTTTTGGCGACAGTGCCCAGGAGGGATATGTGCGTGGTAACCGGTTTTCCCATGCGGGGCTTGGGATTACCTTCAAAACTCCATCAGGATACGAAATCGAAAACAATGCAGAAGCGGTGGTTATCAGCGGCCCTGGCCAGATTGCGGTTCGGTTTGACGGGGTCAGCCAGCCGCGCGGTGTGGAATTGACCACCTATTTGAAAAGCGGCTGGGTCAACGGGCTGGCCGAAGAAAGTGTCAAACAAGCCAGGATCAACGGGCTTGAGGCTGCCTACGGTGAGGCTGCAGCCGATGACTGGAAGTTCCACATCACCCTGATCAGGGATGGAGCACAGGTTTACCGGTTTATTCTGGCAGCGCCAAAGGCTGCCAACGATGCAACTGCGATTGCCCGTCGTATTTCGGGCACATTTAGAAAACTGTCCCGGTCCGAGCGTAGAAACCTTCGCCCGCTGAAACTTAAAATTGTTCGTGTTGGCAATGGCGATACCATCGCTTCGCTGGCCGGCAGGATGCAAGGAGTTGCCCGTAAACTCAAGCTGTTCCGGCTGCTGAATGCAACAAAACCTGGTGAGCAGTTGAAACCCGGGCAATTGGTGAAGATTGTTGTGAACGGCTAGCGTGTCGTGCCGCATAAGCAGCGGCTCGTATTTTACTCGCAATCACATCAACATCGTTTGAAAGCCAACGCCGCTGGCATAACTACAAACAACAAAACCCGGTTGAAACTACCGGGTTCTGGGACCGTTTTGCTGATAAAATACCGCAATAATCAGGCAGCCGCTTCCGACTTGACTGCATCGGGTTCATTGTCCTGCTCATCGGCTTTTGGCCCACGGCGTGGGCCAAGTGCAAGGTTTGCCTCAATCAGGTTGACGGCCTCGGTGTCAGATAGTTTGTTCACCACAGCCAGTTCACGCGCCATTCTCTCAAGTGCAGCCTCATAAAGCTGGCGTTCGGAATAGGACTGTTCCGGCTGATTGTCTGAACGAAACAGGTCGCGGACGACTTCCGATACCTGAATCAGACTGCCGGAATTGATCTTTGCATCATACTCCTGGGCGCGGCGGCTCCACATTGTGCGCTTGATACGGGCGCGGCCCTGAACGGTTTTGAGCGCCTTTTCGACCATCGGCCCGTCAGAAAGCTTGCGCATTCCGACCGATTCAATCTTTGGAACGGGTACTCGCAGTTTCATCTTGTCTTTTTCGAAATTAATCACAAACAGTTCAAGCGAGAACCCGGCAACTTCCTGATTTTCAATCTCAATAATCTGGCCAACACCATGGGCCGGATAAACGACATATTCTCCGGTCTTGTAGCCTTGCCTCTGGGTTGCCTTTTTTGCTGATGCCATTTGTTAAAGCACTCCTGTTTGTCCACCGTATTTTCGGTGTGAGTTTATAGCTGTACAAAACAGCTGATTATTGGTCGCCTGAAAGCCCCGATGTGACTCTTCCTCGCTGGAACCCGGTTGTAGATCCCACTAATCGACAAATGTCGGTTAAGGAAAAGCTGTCACATTTAATTGTCACGCCGACATCCATTGCTTCCTGAAACCAGGGAGCTAACGTGTATCGCTGTTAGAAAATTAAACACCAGAACGGAAGTCCCGTTTGGATAGTTTGTGTTTGTAAACTCCGATGGGACCTCAATTACCTGCATTAGGTTGCTTATACACCAAAAATGCGGAAAATTCAATGGTTTGGGTAATTAAGGTGAATTTAGGCCTGCAAAACCAAAAATGCCCAAATTAAGCCGGCCTGAACCTGCCTTATGCTGATGCAAACGCCGGATATGGCAAATCAATATATTCTAACTGCCTTCACCAGGCTCCTTGGAAAAATATTTTTCGAATTTGTTTTCCTCGCCATCAAATTTCTTGCCACCCGCAGGTGGCTGGCCCATGGCGATGATATTCGGCCATATCTCGGCATATTCGGTGTTGATTTCGAGCCACTTTTCAAGCCCCGGTTCGGTGTCCGGCTTAATTGCCTCCGCCGGACATTCCGGTTCGCAAACACCGCAGTCAATGCATTCTTCGGGGTGAATGACAAGCATGTTTTCACCTTCATAGAAACAATCGACAGGGCATACTTCAATGCAGTCCATATATTTGCATTTGATGCAGTTTTCGATGACGATGTAGGTCATTCAGTGTCTCCGAATGAGGAGGGAATTCGACGGTTGATTTAGACCTTTCACCGGATAAATACAAGTGCCATCAATGGCTCTGATTGCGGTGGTTCCGCTGGTGACTCCAGGCGGTCCTGACCCTAAAAATCTTCGCCTGCTTTTGAGCGAAACTCGGATAGTTTGCGGCGCTCTCTTTTAGTCGGGCGGCCGGCACCTTCTTCCCGTACAGCCTGGATGGCAGGTCGGTCAATCGGAATGCTGCGGATGACGGGCGGGCTTAAATCTTCGAAAAGCAGTTGTGCTTCGACTGCCGGTCCACGTCTGGTACCTGTCGCAGCAATCCGATAGACGAGGATTCG
>QIIJ01000036.1 GCA_003232595.1 Aurantimonadaceae bacterium
AATAGACCGCCCGACCATAACCTTCATCACTGATTTCCCAGACCGGGCGGGTAACCTCAGCTTTCTCGGCAGATAACCTGCGAACCAGAACCCGCATAAAACTCAACCGGGTTGGGAATGCTGATCCCATACGCGCTAACTTCATAACCTTATTGGCTGACCTTAACGGTGCGCGTAAGGGATCAGGGTTGGCAATGGTCATTTTGTTTCCGGCCCAAACGACCGGTCATAAAACTGCAACCAGTTGCCTCCCATAATTGCTTCGGTCTCATTGCTGGAAAAGCCAACGTCGTGCAGGCCTTTGGTTGGCAAACCAGTCTGGCTGATCAGGAAAACCGGCAGCAGATTTTGACCCCTCTCCATAGTCAGTGGTTTTAGACCAGCGCCCGTTGCGCATCCAGGTAACGACACTATCGGGCTGATCCTGACACAAATCTGAACCAATGCCAAAATGCTCAACCCCATAATTTTCAGCCATATCAGCAATCATCTGACAAAATCCGGTCAAGGTGCAGGCCGGCCCATCTTTAAGATGATGCGGGTAAAGCGAAAAGCCGAGCATGCCACCAGCTTGCGTTAATTCCTTTATCACTGTGTCAGACTTGTTGCGTAGCGCTGGGTGCCGGCCGGATTGGCGTGAGTAATGGCGATTGGCCGGGTTGAAACTTCAATCGTTTCCAGCGTCGAGCGCTCACCGGAATGGCTCATGTCAATCACCAAACCGACCCGGTTCATCTCTGCAATGGCTTGTTTTCCAAACCGTGTAACGCCAGTGTCTTCATCTTCATAACAACCTGTCGCCAGCAGGGACTGGTTGTTGTAGGTAAGTTGCATAAACCGGGCACCCAGAGTATGGCAGATTTCAATGAGACCAAGATCATTCTCGATAGGTGACGGGTTTTGGAATCCAAAGAATATTGCTGTTCGGCCCTCTGCCTTTGCCCGGCGAACATCATCCCCGGTGCGCCCCTTGAATATCAATTCGGGATACTGCTCAAACCACCGGTTCCACTGCTCCAAATTGAGCACCATCTCACGAAATGTTTCGTGATAGGCAATCGTTACATGGACGCCATGAACCCCACCTTCGCGCATTTGCCGGAGTATTTTCTCAGACCAGTTGGCATATTGCAAACAATCAATCAGTAGTGTTTCCGACATTTCATCTACTCCGGGTCGCCAGCATGAATGTAAGCAGTCTTGAATTGTGTGTAAAACTCTGCAGCACCACGACCTTGTTCGCGTGGACCTGAACTGGAATTTTTACGCCCGCCAAATGGTACATGATAATCGGTTCCGGCGGTGGGCAGGTTAATCATCACACATCCTGTTTCGGCATTGCGTTTGAAATGAGTTGCCCGGGCGATGGATTTGGTGAAAATGCCGGAAACCAGTCCATATTCAGTATCATTGGCAATTGCCAGACCTTCATCATAAGAAGCAATGCGTTGAACAGCCGTGATCGGTGCAAACAATTCTTCCCGATTAATATCCATGTCATTGGTCGTGTTCGTCAAAAGAGCGGGCGACATATAAAATCCATCATCAGTCAGTGAGAGCTGTTCGCCGCCGCAAACCACACCAACACCCTGTTCGCGCGCCCGATCCATCCAGCCAAGATTGGATGTAAGTTGAGATTGACTGACTACGGGACCCATTTGGGTGCCCTCTTGCAAGGCATGGCCAACTTTAATTTTACCAAGCGTTGCTGCCAGTTTTTCAACAAACTGATCATGCACTTTATCATGCACAAGCAGCCTTGAAGAAGCAGTGCATTTTTGCCCGGTGCTGGAATAGCCTCCGGCAAATGCACCGGCAACAGCCAGATCAATATCAGCATCGTCCATCACAACAAGAGCATTTTTAGACCCAAGCTCAAGTTGGTATTTGGTCAGATTAGAAGATGCTGCTGCCGCAACCTGAAGACCAACTGCATAAGAGCCGGTAAAAGTTATGGCGTCAATACCGCGATGACCAGCCAGACCATTGCCGATGGTTGACCCCGGCCCCATAACCAACTGGAAGGCACCAACGGGCAAACCTGAACGCGAAATAATATCTGCCAGTGCCCAGGCCGAGGCAGGCGTCTGGTTGGCCGGCTTCCAGATCACCGCATTGCCATAGGCAAGGGCCGGTGCGATTTTCCAACTCGCTGTGGCTGTCGGAAAATTCCACGGCGAGATAACCGCCACAACGCCCATGGGTTCGCGGCGGACATCAATTTCAATGTTGGGACGCACCGAATCCGCATTTTCACCGATTTGCCGCAACACTTCGGCGGCATAGTAAGTAAAAAACTGACCGGCCCTATAAACCTCTCCCTTGCCTTCGGCAACCGGCTTGCCCTCTTCACGACTAAGCAAAGTTCCTAATTCCTCAGATCGGGTCATGAGTTCTTGCCCAATCATCTCCAGCGCCGCCTGACGTGCTTCAATGCTCATATTCCGGCAGGCAGGTAATGCCTTTCGCGCTGCTGATACTGCCTCTTCCAGCTGTGCAGAACTTGCCTGCCCATAATGCCCGATGATATCCCCAAGCTCTGAAGGATTACGGTTCTCAATAGTCTCTGAACTTGCCAGCCAGTCGCCAGCAATCAGATTATCAAACATTTTTGTCATGTAGTTCTCCTGTATAAAAGCAGACTTCACCAAATTATCACTTCAATCAAACAGAAATTTTTGCTATTTGTTTCAGAAAATTTGAATCTACGCGTATTTGTAACCGTTGCGGAAATTGGCAATATTAAAGAAGCTGCCGAAAAGATTTGCCGGACTGCTTCAGCTGTTTCCATGACATTGAAACAACTGGAACAGGAAGTGGGTGGTCCACTTTTTGAAAGTGACCGGAAAAACAATCTCACTGCGCTCGGTGCATTTGTTTTGCAGACAGGCCAAACCCAAATCAACAATTATGACAAAGCAGTTGCAACAATCAGGGCCTATGCGGATAATAAGATTGGCCACTTGACATTGGCCTGCGTTCCATCGGTCGCCGCCAATCTCATTCCGTCACTGTTGCCCGACTTCATAAAAGATCGCCCCGATGTAGAGATCGAATTGTTTGATATCGACAGTCGCAATGTCCGCTTGATGATTGAATCCGGACAGGCAGACATTGGCATTGCAGGTGAACCAAAATCCAGCGCACTTATCAAATTCCAACCTCTTTTCTACGATCGTTTCAAAATTATCTGTAACTCAACAAACCCCCTGATAAAATTGAACAGGCCCATTCAATGGTCTGACCTCACAGAAAAAAAACTTATTCTCAACGGCGCCTCAGAAAAAATCAGCACGCCTGAATACAGGGTACTGTCTGACACAGCATCGATTACCGTCAGGAATGTGACTTCGCTTTTAGCACTGATCAACGCCAGCATGGGCATAACGCTACTACCTGCTCTTGCTGCCATCAATCTACCAGAAAGCGTTGTAGCACTTGAACTGGAAGACATTAATGTGACCCGTGCCGTTGGTCTGATAGAACGCCACAATACATCACGCAGCCCGGTAGCTGCGGCATTTCATGAATTCCTGCTTGATGCAATGCCCGATTTGATCGGTAAGCTCGGCTTGTCTTTCTATAACTCACAAATGCACCTAAGTTGAGTAGTTAAAGCAGTTTCTATGCATCGCACCTGAATGGCGGTATTTTCGTTCGCGAACCTTTTCATTTGCCTGCAAACTGATTTTGCCATTTTGGCCGCCTCGTCAAACTTCTGTCACCTTGACGATGTAGATATGGAGCAAGAAATTCGGACAATTTGCTTTGCTCGGAGCCACCTTCACACCCTCCACGGCTGGTGAGGTGGATTTGAGCAAAGCAAAGAGCTTTGACTGGTGAACCTGAGTAAATTTGTACTGGTGCTGATTAAATACATAAATATCAATCGGTTAAACACCAATTGGCACCGTATAAAATATCACAACACTAATAATTTCCAATAGTTTCAATGGCTTGAGCAACCCCCGGCACCACCTCTTTTATCTTGCTATAGCCCCCTGTCAAACCACCCCACCGACATCCACATCAATCCAACAGCTCAATCACTCAAATGCCAAGTCGCTGCCACAGAACAGCGGTTTTTCGGATTTGAATTTTTACTGGTTCTTAATTATTTTTTGATGGCTACTCGTTTCTGCACATCGAATGCAACTCCCGCCTTTTCTTTTTGATGAGACGAATGGCAACTGTTGGACCGCTGTTCATTGTTTCGCCCTCTTGTACAGAGGTATAATCCAACTTGCGAAACAATGATGTTGTGTTATGGCCCTGCTACCCAAAAGAAATGGACGGCAAAAACTTTGTATCGGAAAGAATTCTGTTCAGCTTGAACTCTTTCCACGGCGTCGATCCAGCAAGTATCAGCACAAAATTATTCGTGCTCTTGCTCGCCATACTGCCCGGCGGCATTTTCGTGCCTCTTGCGTTTCATCTCAAAAAGATTCAGAATCCAGTAAATGAGAGGAACGCAAGATGACCAGAGTTGCTATATATGCGCGGTTTTCCTCTGATAATCAGAGAGATGCTTCGATTGAAGATCAGTTAAGAATTTGCCGTGAGCGGGCAAAGCGGGAAGGCTGGCAGATTATTGACAGTTATTCTGACCGGGCTTTGTCAGGTTCAAATTTGTTGCGTCCAGGCATTCAGGCTTTGATGCAGGATGCACAAAACGGTCAATTTGATATTGTGCTGGCGGAATCTCTGGATCGCATTTCCCGCGACCAGGAAGACGTTGCTGGTGTCTACAAACGATTTTCCTTTGCAGACATAAAAATAGTCACTTTGTCAGAAGGAGAAATCAACGAACTTCATATCGGCCTAAAGGGCACGATGGGCGCACTTTATCTCAAAGACCTGGCCGATAAAACCCGGCGCGGCCTGCGTGGCAGGATTGAGAATGGCAAATCTGGTGGCGGTAATTCTTACGGCTATGATGTGGTCAAGAAAGTGTCAGCGGATGGAACGCCAGAGCGTGGCGACCGGACGATCAATCCATTTGAAGCCACTATTGTTCGCAGAATTTTTTCTGAATATGCGAAAGGTAAATCACCCAGGAAAATCGCTCACCAACTCAACAAGGAGGAGATTGCTGGTCCTCGCGGGTCTCAATGGGGCCCAAGTACGCTACATGGCAACGTCAAGCGCGGGACTGGCATTTTAAACAATGAGATGTATATCGGGCGACTGGTCTGGAACCGGCTGCGCTATATCAAAAACCCGGAAACCGGCAAACGCGTGTCGCGCCTTAACCCGCAAGAGGAATGGATTGTTCATGATGTTCCCGATTTGCGAATTATTGATGAAGATTTGTGGAAGGAAGTAAAAACCCGTCAAACCGGCATTCGGCATAAATTTGTGTCTGCTGATGGCAATGGACTAACGGCGATTAAACGCAATCGTTATCTGTTTTCTGGTCTGATCAAATGCGCTAGCTGTGGTGGCGGATTTTCAATTATTTACCGGGATACTTTTGGTTGCAGCACCATGAAAAACAAGGGCACCTGCACAAATGACGCCCGCATCAATCGGCAAGACCTTGAAAGGCGCATTCTGCTTGCTTTGCGCGAAAATCTGATGCAGCCAGATTTGTTTGCCGAGTTTTGTGATGAATATACGAAAGAGATGAACCGATTGCGGACAGCGGCTTTTGGTGAGATCGAAAGCAATAAGGCCGAACTTGCGCGTGTCCTGCGCAAAATTGATAAAATGATCGATGCTGTAGCAGACGGGTTTTACCAACCATCAATGAAACCAAAAATGGAATCGCTTGAGCATCGTCGCCTTGAATTGGAAAAGCAGTTGGAAACTGCCAAGCAACCACCAGCTCTTGTCCATCCCAATATGACAATTGAGTATCGAAAGCGGGTCAAACACTTGTATGAAGCACTCAAGGATGAAAAAACATATCTGGAAGCAAGCGAAGCCATCCGCAATCTGGTTGGTCAAATCATTGTTTCAAAAGACAAATTAGGCGAACCAGTTTTGAACCTGCAAGGTGATTTGGCTGGAATTCTCACCTTGGCTTCAAACAAAAAAGCACCCATGCATCGCGATGATGAACAGGTGCTGACATCGTTGGTTGCGGGGGTAGGATTTGAACCTACGACCTTCAGGTTATGAGTCGGATAAATGGTCATTTTTATACATTTCTTACAATGGATGATTGTGCATTAACATATTGTTTTAATTATGTTATACTGCCATTTCCGTTTCCACCTGTTGACCCATATTCCCTTCACGGTGACTACATAGTGACTACACGAGGCGGCGCATTGAGGAAATAATGGCCGTTGCACGTATTACGAAAAAGCTGGTTGATAGCCTGGAAAAAACCGGCAAACAATATCTGGTTTATGACAAGAATCTGACCGGTTTTGGTGTTCGCGTCACACCCAACGGACATCGCGCCTTTATTATTGAATACCGACCAGGCGATGGCGGCAGACGTGTTTCTATGAAGCGATTGGTTATAGGGGCAATTGGAACGCTTACTTGCGATCAGGCAAGAAGCCTCGCCCGTGAAAAACTAGCTGCTGCAAGACTGGGTGAAGACCCATTCGTAG
>QIIJ01000597.1 GCA_003232595.1 Aurantimonadaceae bacterium
TTGCCAAACGTCTCAAACCGAAATTGCAGCAACTGCCGGATGATGGTGTTATTGTGTGCAGTTTTGGCGATGCATCGGTTAATCATTCGACCGCCCAGGGGGCGATCAATTCAGCCTCGTGGGCCGCCTTTCAGAATTCGCCGATGCCGATTGTGTTTGTCTGCGAGGACAATGGCATTGGTATTTCCACCAAAACACCTGTGGGCTGGGTGGAGGCCAATTATTCCGGTCGACCGGGGCTTGAATATATCCGCTGCAACGGCCTCGACATTGTCGATACTTTTGTTGCAGCCTCAAAAGCCGCCCATATTGCACGCAGCAGACGCAAACCGGTGTTTCTGCACATGAATTGCGTGCGGCTATACGGCCATGCGGGGGCCGACGAGGTTGATACCAACGAGGCCAACGACCCGTTGCTGTATACGGCCGGACTGATGATCAAAAAGGGTATTTTGAACACAAGTGAAGTGCTCGATATTTACAACACTATCGGGACAGAAACTGAATCACTGGCACTGGAGGCAGCAAAAAGACCCAAACTCACAACATCTCAAGCCGTGATGGCAAGCATCATTCCGCCTGCCCGCAATCCGCGCACCACCAACGGGCCTTCACCGTCTGACCGATTAAAGCTCTTCGGCAATGACATGGCGGCAATGGAAAAACCCCAGCACATGGCAAGGCTGATCAACTGGGCCCTGGCGGATTTGATGCTGGAGCACGGGGAAATCATTCTGGCAGGCGAGGATATCGGCCCCAAGGGCGGTGTTTATGGGGTGACGCAAAAACTTTCCAGCCGGTTTGGCCGTGACCGGGTGATCAATACCCTGCTGGATGAACAGAGCATTCTGGGCCTTGCCATTGGCATGGCGCATAACGGTTTTATCCCGATTCCCGAAATCCAGTTTCTGGCCTATCTGCACAATGCGGAAGACCAGTTGCGCGGTGAGGCAGCAACGCTGAGCTTCTTTTCCGATGGCCAGTTCACCAATCCGATGGTTATCCGTATTGCCGGGCTTGGTTATCAAAAAGGGTTTGGCGGGCATTTTCACAACGACAATTCGCTTGCCATCCTGCGAGACATTCCCGGCATTGTCATTGCCTGCCCGAGCAGTGGCGCGGACGCGGTAGTGATGCTGCGCGAATGTGTGCGGCTGGCGCGGGAAGAAAGCCGCGTAGTGGTGTTTATTGAACCGATTGCACTCTATATGACCCGCGACCTGCACGGGGAAAAAGACGGGCTTTGGACGTCTGTCTATCAGCCTCCCGGCAGTGATGCGCCCACAGGTCCTGGCAGTATCGGCCAATATGGCGAGGGCAGTGATCTTGTTATCATTACCTATGGCAATGGATATTATCTTTCCCGCCAGGCAGAAAAGATACTACGAGACAAGCACGGCCTTGATATTCGCATCGTGGATCTGCGCTGGATTGCACCGCTAAATGAGGTAGCAATACTCAACGCTATTGAAGGTCACGACAAGGTGCTGATCGTTGATGAATGTCGCCAAACCGGCTCGCAAAGCGAGGCTATTTCCGCCATGATCCACGAAAAGGCTACACCGGTGCCACAGGTGAAACGATACACAGCCGATGATTCATTCATCCCGCTTGGTAAGGCAGCAACCGTAACATTGCCCGGGCGGGACGGAATTGTATCCGCTGTGGTTAAGATGGTTGGCGGGATATGAGTGAAGTCACTCCTCCCCGCTGACCTTTCCGCGCAATTTTTTTACCGCTCCACGTTTTACCTTGGTGTCCATCCGTTTTTTTCTGGCGTTTTTGCTTGGTCTGGTGGGCCGGCGTTTGGGCGGAGGGGGAATGGACGCTTCTGCGATCAGGGCAATCAACCGTTCGCGGACATTCTCGCGATTTCTCTCCTGTGTTCGATAACGATTGGCCACAAGCACCAGCACACCATCGCGAGTAAGTCTGCGTCCGGCAAGTTTCTGCAACCGCTCCTTCACATAGGGTGTCAGGGAGCGTGAATTGCGTACATTAAATCGCAGTTGTACCGATGTCGCCACCTTGTTGACATTCTGCCCGCCCGGCCCGCCGGAATGGATGAACTTTTCTTCAAGCTCATGTTCATTGATTGCCAGATCATCAGTGACAGGAATTTTAGCCATGGCGAGTTGTAATTGCAATTTGCAGAAATTGCCACATCGAGGCGTCATGATTGCACAAAACGCAACCGGCTGTCGCAGACCGGCAAGGCGGCGATCGACGTAACTTTTTTCAGCATGATCTGTTGTTGGGTGCAAACTTGCGCCAGAAATACCCTGGGGCGTTGCAAGCGGTTTGAGTTACTGGCACATAGTCACTGGCTCGACTTAAACCAGAAAATTTTCTGACGACAGATGGCAATATTGGCATCCTTTGGAGATCTCTGCCAAACTTGCTCGGCGCAACCAAAAAAAGGAATAATACAATGACCCGGCAAGGCACCAAAATCAAAGCCTCGGATCTGCTGGTAAAAGCTTTGGAAAATGAAGGCGTTGAATATATTTTTGGTGTACCAGGAGAAGAAAATCTGGATTTTCTGGATTCTCTGCGCAAGTCAAACATCCGGTTGATACTAACACGTCATGAACAGGGTGCGGGATTTATGGCAGCAACTTACGGTCGCATGACTGGCAAAGCCGGCGTTTGTCTTGCAACACTTGGTCCCGGCGCTACAAACCTGGTAACGGCTGCGGCCTATGCGCAATTGGGCGCTATGCCAATGCTTATGATTACCGGTCAAAAGCCGATCAAGGCCAGCAAGCAGGGGCAATTTCAGATCCTTGATGTCGTCGCAATGATGCGACCCATAACGAAATTTTCCCGACAGATTGTTAATGGTAATTCTGTCCCGAGTTTGGTTCGTGAGGCATTTCGCCTGGCTGAGGAAGAACGCCCTGGCGCTGTGCATCTTGAATTTCCAGAGGACATAGCGGTGGAGCAGGTTGAAAATGGTGAACTCTTCCCGGCGCTTACCCCAAGACGACCGGATTGCAGCGAGGTAGCAATCAACGAGGCTGTGTCTATGATCCGGTCTGCAAAACACCCTCTGCTTCTTATCGGTGCTGGTGCCAACCGCAAACGTATTAGCGAAGCGCTGGGAGATTTCGTTGAAAAAACCGGCATTCCATTTTTTAACACACAGATGGGCAAGGGTGTCATCGGTGGCCATCACGAACAGTATATTGGCACAGCAGCGCTTTCAGCTGGAGACTATTTACATTGTGCGATTGACTATTGCGATCTTGTAATCAATGCCGGTCACGATGTGGTTGAAAAACCACCATTCTTTATGGAGCACGGCGAGAAAAAGGTAATCCATGTGAATTTCAACAGCGCTGTCGTTGACGAGGTTTATTTTCCACAGCTCGAACTGATTGGTGATATTGCATCAAGTTTCAGACGCATGAGCGAGCGACTGGGTCCGGTTGACGGACATGAATTTGACTATTTCATGCGGGTGCGAAATGAGGTGATGGCACATATTTCAGAGCGTGCCGATGATCCGGCCTACCCGATGTTGCCGCAACGAATTGTTGCAGATGTTCGCGCAGTTATGCCTGAAGACGGTGTGATCGCACTGGACAATGGCACCTACAAAATCTGGTTTGCCCGCAACTATTTAACCACCCGACCCAATACAGTTCTACTGGATAACGCGCTTGCCACCATGGGTGCGGGTCTGCCTTCAGCAATGATGGTTTCAATGCTTTATCCAAACCGTTGCGTGATGGCAATTTGCGGCGATGGCGGATTCATGATGAATTCGCAGGAGCTGGAGACCGCCATTCGCCTTGACCTCAATCTTGTGGTGTTAGTCATCCGTGATGATTCCTATGGTATGATTCGCTGGAAACAGGCCGATCTGAAAATGCCCGACTGGGGACTGGAGTTCGGCAATCCGGACTTTGTCAAATATGCCGAGAGCTACGGGGCCAGCGGCCACAGGGTGGAGTCCTCAGACCAGTTTGTTCCACTCTTAAAAAGGTGTTTTGATGATGGTGGGATACATTTGGTTGAAGTGCCGATTGACTACAGTGAAAACCAGCGAGTTCTTATTGACGAACTCGCTGAACGTGCATGTGTTGTGTAACTATGGTCGTTCGAACCCCTAATATATAACACA
>QIIJ01000046.1 GCA_003232595.1 Aurantimonadaceae bacterium
TGATATAGATAAGATAGCCGCCGGGGCGCACAAAACCCGAGGCCTGCGACAGAACTTCTTCCTGTTCGCGTAATCTGGTTTCAAGATTTTCTGTGCTTAGCCGCCACTTGGCATCCGGGCGCCTGCGCCATGTACCAGAACCGGTGCACGGTGCATCGACCACGACCCGGTCCATCCGCTCAAGAAGCTGTGTCAGATCATCGTCTGGTGCGTATACCTGCACATTACGGGTATCGGCCCGTTTGATGCGCTCATAGATTGGTTTCAGCCGGTGCTTGTCGTTGTCATAGGCATGAAGCTGGCCCTGGTTTTCCATCGCTGCGGCAAGAGCAAGGGTTTTACCGCCGGCACCGGCGCAAAAATCGAGCACCTGTTCGCCGGGCTGCGCCATTACCAGTTCCGATACAATCTGGCTGCCCTCGTCCTGCACTTCGAAAAGGCCTTTTTGAAAGCCCGCCTCAGCCTGCACATTGGGTTGACGATAGAATCCACCGCCAGCTGGAATTCTAAGGCCGTTTTGGGCAATTATGGTGAGCTGTGCACTGGTTTTATGAAGTTGCTTTTGAATTTTAATTCGGTTGGACTTAAGCGTGTTTACCCGCAGGTCGACAGGTGGCCGTCTGGTCATCGCGTGCGCTTCGGCAAGCCAGTCCTCATCAAAATTTGAATGATGCCTGACACCATTCGGGAATATCACCCTGAATATGTTGCGGTGCGTCATTCAAGTTACGGCTGTTAAAGGCTGAAAGCTCATCTTCGTTCAAGCTGTCGGGCGCAAATTTATCGCCATCGAATGCCTCGGCAAGGCTTTCGGCGGTAAATTCCCAGTGGCACAACAATGTTCCAAACACCAGTCTGCGCGGCTTGTCGCTGTCCATCCGATATGAGGTGGATGCACGGTTGCGCAGGGTATCATAGACGATATTGCCAATCGCCGCCCGGTCGCCGGAACCGGCAAAGCGATGCGAGTTTCCCCAGTCGCGCAAGGTTTCGGCAACGGGCCGCTTGCGCTTTACCATATCACCAAGCACCTCAATTGCCGCCTGTACGCGTCCGCCAAGTCTCATAATCAGTCCGTTCGCCCTGGAGTTTTCGTTAAATCAGTCCGCCAAGCTGCAAGGCAAATACCAGCCACATGATCAGCAGTATGACGAATGATACCATGAACACGGGGCGGCGAATGCGCAGCCGGTTGGAGGTTGTCTGAATATATACATGGACGCATTTTGCGGCAATCCAGGCCCAGGCCAGAAGCACCATAATGGTACCGGCATTGCCGGTCACAAATGCAGAAATGCAGACTGCATAAAACAGGATGGGTGTTTCAAACTGGTTGGCAATCGCCCGTGTCATCTGGCGCACATCATCAGGCTCTTTTGCTACCAGCCTGTAGTCGCTGGCCTTGGCGGTGCCTGATTTAACCGAGTTGATGCGGCGACCGGACATCGGAATATAAAGAAAAAGCGTAATCAGGGCCTGAATTATCACCGGCCAGAAAATTGCAGAATTGCTCATCGAAGATTTTGCCTTTCAAGCTCGGCTATCCGCCGGAATAATTGGGGCTTTCGCGGGTTATTGTGACATTGTGGGCATGGCTTTCGCGCAGGCCCGCATTGGATATGCGCACAAATGTGGCGCGTTGCTGGAATTCTTTCAAGTCCTTGCCGCCAACATAACCCATGGCAGCCTTTAGACCGCCTGCCAATTGGTGCAGTACGGCTGAAACCGGTCCCTTGTGCGGTACCTGGCCCTCAATGCCTTCAGGTACAAGTTTCAGGGTATCGCGTACCTCGTCCTGAAAATAGCGATCAGCAGAACCGCGCGCCATGGCACCGACCGAGCCCATGCCGCGATAGGCCTTGTAGGAGCGACCCTTGTAGAGATAGACCTCGCCGGGACTTTCATCGGTGCCCGCAAGCAGTGATCCGACCATGGCAACCGATGCGCCTGCTGCAAGCGCCTTTGCCAGATCGCCGGAGAACTTGATGCCGCCATCGGCAATGATCGGCACATCGGCAGTTTGCGCCACCTCAACCGCTGACATGATGGCCGAAAGCTGGGGCATACCGACACCGGCGACAATGCGGGTGGTGCAGATTGAGCCGGGTCCAATGCCGATTTTAACCGCATCTGCACCGGCATCAATCAACGCCATGGTGCCATCGGCTGTGGCCACATTGCCAGCAGCAATCTGCACAGAATTGGAGAGCTTTTTAACCCGCTCCACCGCATCCAGCACCCGCTGGGAATGGCCGTGGGCGGTGTCAACAACCAAAAGGTCAACGCCCGCATCAATCAGCATCTCGGCCCGCTCAAAACCGTCATCGCCAACCGTGGTGGCCGCCGCTGCGCGCAGACGCCCCTGAGAATCCTTTGCGGCATCGGGGTTCAATTGTGATCGCTCGATATCCTTGACGGTGATCAGCCCGGTGCAATTGCCGTCCTCATCAACCACAAGAATTTTTTCAATCCGGTGTTTGTGCAGCAACCGTTTGGCCTCTTCCTGATCCACCCCTTCGCGCACTGTGACGAGCCCCTCGCGGGTCATCAGTTCATAAACTTTCTGATCCGGATTGGAGGCAAAACGCACATCGCGGTTGGTTAAAATACCGACCAGCCGCCCGGTATTATGGCCACCCGAGCCGCCATTCTCGACGACCGGAATGCCTGAAATCGAATGGTGTTGCATCAAATCAAGGGCATTTTGCAAGGTGGCATCCGGCCCGATTGTCAACGGATTGACCACCATGCCGGATTCAAACCGCTTGACCTTGCGCACCTCCTCGGCCTGTTCCTGTGGTGACAGATTACGGTGAATTACACCGATACCGCCAGCCTGGGCCATGGCGACAGCGAGATTGGCTTCCGTCACCGTATCCATCGCGGCGGACAATATCGGCAGCGACAGGGAAATTTCCCGTGTCAGCCTTGTGTTGATATCAACCTCACCGGGTATTACGGTCGAGTGGCCGGGCTGCAGCAAAACATCATCAAATGTCAGTGCGCTGGTGCCGGTAACTGTTTCAATAATCCTGGCCATAGGGTCAATCCTGCTTCACGTTATATCGCCCCGCGGATCGAGGCTGGCTGTTGAGAGTAGGATGAGACCAGGCCCTGCCTGCAAAAACAGCAATTGCGAATCATCAAAAACTCTCAAGGAATTGACGGGTGCCGGTACCATGATTGGCAAGAATATAAAAGGGGCAAGAAAGGAATTGACCAGAGAACTGGCAAGGAACCTGACGAGAGCACAACAAATATTGTACCCTGGCTTTAATTGGCCAGAAGCAGGTTTTGATTCAATCAACAATTAACGGAATAAAATAATTCTATCGAAACAACAAGAATTGTGATATATACCTTAACTAGTTTAAATATTGATGATTATTGAGCGGGCCTGTTATGTTGTATGCTCGGAATATTCTTGCGCTGTTGTTTCTTGTTGAAAATGCATTGGGACAAACGGCACCACCTGTGGTGATAAATCCAGGACCAGTTGGAGCAGGTGTAGGCCTGTCGTCTCCCCTTGTTGAATTTTTTGGCAGCAAAACACCTTATGAGTTCTGGCTGACAGTTGCCATTCTCATCAGTGGCATCGTATTCACCCTTGTTTCTTTTTCATTCCTTAAAAATGCGACCAAGGAAACTTATGATTCCGCCACCCGCGTTGTGACAATCATTCTGGTGGTAATCGCAACCATGGTTTTGGTGACTGCTGGATACAACAATGAGCAGATAGCCCCCGCATTCGGTCTGTTTGGCACCATAATCGGCTATATTCTTGGGCGGGCCGGTATGGCGGAAGGGAAAATTGCTCCCACTACCAAGTCGTCTGCGACTGATAGTCAGGCAGATGGAAAAAAGGAAACGACAAAGACGTCGGAACAACCCGTCGCGCAGGGGCAGGGTTAGTCAGATGCCCGTTGGATTTCTGAAATATGGCGTCTTTGCAGCCGTATTTTCAGTGCTGTTTACAATTTCGATCCCAATGGCTGCCCAACAAACCCGATCCCCGTTCGGGCGGGGAATTGTTCAGCCCCGCGCACCACTCGGCCCCGGCATCCAGCAATATAACGTGCAAAGACCACGAACACCGCAAGGGGCGCGGCCTTCGAACCAGTTCAATCAAACAAGGACAATTATACTGCCAAACTCAAGCGGCGAGATATTGATCAACTCATACGCGCCGGTTGTTTTGAAAATTCAGCTTTTCAGGCCGCAATCCGGAAAATGGACCGAAGTACAATTGCAACCACTCAATGCCAACCTCATCCGCTGCGACGAGTGCAAGACAGATTTCAACATTGCGTTTTACGACGGAAAAAAACAAATCACACAAAAAATCAGTGCCGGTTCAACAATGAGTATTCGATCAGTTTCAAATGGCACCATCTGGCAACTGAAACTGGACAGCCGATAGAACTCACGACCTGTTGGAAATTCACATCTTGCGCCGTTCCTTTGCCAGCATATAGAGTTCTACCGACCCGTCGCGGCTGGCCGGGGGCTTGACGTGGTGTACTGAAGCAAAGCTTGATTTCATCTGGTCGAGCAGAGCTTTTTCCGTGCCGCCCTGAAACGTCTTGGTGAGGAAATGCCCACCGGGCTTTAATACCTTCAGGGCAAAATCGAGGGCCACTTCGACCAGTGCCATGGTGCGTATATGATCAGTGCGGCGATGGCCGGTGGTCGGCGCTGCCAAATCGGACAAAACGATATCGGGCATATGACCCGACAAGGCTTCCAGCAGGGCATCGGGGGCATTATCATCAAGAAAATCCTGTTTCAGGATAGTTGTTCCCGTAACCGGGGCCATATCAAGATAATCGATGCCGACCACGCGAATGTCATCAACTGAGGAGCCTGTTCTGGCAGCCGATACCTGGCACCATCCGCCAGGAGCCGCCCCAAGATCAATCACCCGCATTCCCGGTTTGATGAGTTTAAAACGATTATCTATTTCAATCAGCTTGTAGGCTGCCCGCGATGCATACCCTTCCGCCCTGGCCAGTTTTACATAAGGATCGTTCAATTGCCGACGCAACCACAAGGTGGAGGAAATCTTGCGCCCCTTTGCGGTTTTTACATTAGTGCTGATGTTGCGGATATTGGGGCTTGGGGGGGCTTTTGCCTGCGTTTCCTGTTTGGTTTTCCGCCTTTTGCTGCCCGGTCGTGTACCAGGCCTCATTCCGGGCGTTCCTTTTGCACCGCTCATTGGGCATTCCCGTCGCTTTTTTGATTGGCTGGCCGGTAACCGTGACGGTTGCCCGATCTCCTGCGCTTTCGCCGCCACACGCCATCTTCTGCCATCATTTCCGTCAGCAGCCCTTCGCGTAATCCGCGATCGGCAACCCGGAGCCTGGGTGAAGGCCAGTGGCGACGAATGGCCTCCAGGATGGCACAGCCAGCCAGAACCAGATCTGCCCGGTCAGCCCCGATGCAGGGGTTGTTGACCCTGTCGTCGAAACTCATGTGAAGAATGCGATTGATCATCGCATCAACCTCTTTGTTGCTCAGCCAGGCACCATCAACCCGCCGCCGGTCATAACGTTTGAGATTAAGATGGACACCTGCCAGCGTTGTCACCGTGCCGGAGGTGCCAAGCAGGTGAAACCGGTTGCTGCCCACAGACCGGGAAAGTGCATGGCGGCCTTCGAATTTCTCCAGCAATTCTGAGACATCGATAACCATGTCCTCAAATACCGCGGGTGTCACATGCCTGCCGCCAAATTTTTCGGAAAGTGTCACCACACCAAGCGGAAGGGATTCCCATGCTGTGATGTGATCAGATATTCGCCGGCTGCGTTTTTTCGACACATCAAGCAAAGCCAGTTCTGACGAGCCTCCGCCAATATCAAACAAAACCACCCCGTCCGCGTTGTGATCTACCAGCGAGCCGCAGCCGGAAACGGCCAGTCTGGCCTCAGTAGCGCGATCAACAATTTCGAGATTGAGACCGGTCTCATCGCGAACCCGGTCGAGAAAATTCTGACCGTTTTCGGCACGTCTGCAGGCCTCGGTAGCGATAAGCCGAAAGCGGGTTTTTGAGCGAAGCTGCAGTTTTTCGCTGCAATCCTGCAAGGCACCAATGGTGCGCTCCATCGCGGCTTCGCCAAGTTTTCCGCTGGCCGCAAGACCTTCGCCCAAACGAACAATTCGGGAAAACGCATCGACAACCCGAAACCGCCCGGATGCCTGGGGCAGAGCCACCAGCAATCGACAATTGTTAGTGCCCAGATCAAGAGCTGCATAAAATGTTCGCTGATTTTTGTGGTAGTATGGCGACCTTGGTTTTTTTGGCGGCTTCTTTCCACTACTACCGGTCGCAATCGGCTGCTTGTGCTGGTTGTTTGGCGGGCCGGAATTATCCCCGCGTTCCTTACTGAAAGAAGCGGGGGCTTCGGCTTGCATCGGTTGACGCCGATGGCGTTGTTCCATGGAGGCAACAACCGGTTCGCCGGAATAGGGATTTTTCTTTCTGCGCCGTCGTCGCCTTCTTGTTTTTTTAGGCGTATGTTCCTGCGCTGAATCGACGGTTGTGTTTTCCCCGGCCTTGTGCTGAGTCGCGTGGCCTTTCTGCAAGCCAGCGACGGTACAGCCGGGTTTTTGATCAGAGTTTCCAGCGCCGGAATAAGCAACCTTTTGGCCTTGAGGGCCATTTGCATTACTTGCCTTTTTCTTCCACCATCTCCGGCGACTGTTGCCGGATTTATGTGGCTTTCCGGTGCCTGATGCCTCTGATTTGGATGGCGAACCACCACGCTCAGGGTCTTCCACAAGCCGTTCCTCGACGCCGCGCAACCTCAAAGAAGATTCATACAAAAACAGGAATCCAACGAGTGCGACAGGGCGCTTTGTTCTTTACGTTGGGAATGAGTGTATCAGGCAATTCAATTCGCACAAGCACTATCTCGAACCATATCAGTCCGGCCACAACAACCCCAATACAATATTGTGACCTTCAGCGCGGGCATTTCAAGGGAACGGCATTCCATCAAAAATCTATTGTATCCAAACAGACAGCAGACTATATAGCCCTTGAACAAGGGCGTATGGCATTTAGCCGGAAAATTGCCGAAATTTCCACAATGCCTGATTGGGGATTAGTATAACGGTAGTACAGCGGACTCTGACTCCGTCGGTCCAGGTTCGAATCCTGGATCCCCAGCCAAT
>QIIJ01000373.1 GCA_003232595.1 Aurantimonadaceae bacterium
TACAAGCGCGAGGCATTATTGGCGGTTGATGAGGATGTGGCCAGTCGGACATTCCTTGGAGACGATGTAAAATATGGCGAAGACCGCTATTTGACCCGCAAACTCATTGAACGCGGCTATCGCACAAGGCTGTGTTTTACCGCGCGTTGTTACACCAAAGCGCCGCCAGACATGGGCGCATATTTAAATCAGCAGTTGCGGTGGAGGCGGTCAAATATGATCGATCTTATCACGGCAATCCCACATTTGAGCAAGTTCAACATATTTGTTCTGATTCACTATCTTTCAATGGGAACTTTGTTGTTTTTCTACCCGATATTTCTTGTATCAAAAATGATGGAACTGGATTTCATCCTGCCGATGATCGGCCATGCCATATTGGTAACTGTCTTTGCAGTGGCCTACGAAATCAACAAACATGAACTGCCGGAATTCGCGCGCTCATCCGGGGTGTGGTTTCTTGCCATGGCAATGGTGTTTCCGGTGATTTACATAACCATGACCCCGCTTGGTCTGTTCACATTGGGAACAACTTCATGGGAGACGCGTGGAGCCGGAAAGAAAAAGCCTGGTAAAGACGCAAAAACTTCGCTTAAAAACCTTGCTTCAGAGGGGATAACCACATGAACCCCTATCTGTCCATCGTCGAACGCCGCTCTGACCTGCGCCCCGTTAAAGTTATGTTTGTCGGGCCGGAACTTTCCGGGGTCACGAAGATATTTCGCCGGGATGATGAGCCAATTTCTGTTGACCACACCAACTCGATCAAAGAGTTGCTTGAAATACTGGAAAACGATTCCTTTGACTGTGTGATGATTGACCAAAGACGCAATCAACTGACAGGTGGACTGGATGTGGCAACCCTTGCAGCTACCAGTAAGATACAGCACCTGATTGTAATGACAGCCAAAGGTACAGCAGAAAAGTATCAGGTCATACCGGGTGTTCATGAGGTGCTTGAAGCACCCGTTGCTCCACAGCAGATTATACAAAGTATTATTTCTGTAACCAGCAGTTTGATTGATCCCGGGCCGAAAGTTGCGGCTGAACCAGAAGATAAATGTACTGATCAGCAACCAGAAGAACCCTTCAAGAAAGAAGCCAACCCGGAAAACGCCTTCAAAACATCACTACAGCGGGTGCAAAAAGCTGACGGTAAAATCTGGGAAAAATTTGTACCGTTTGTCAGCTTTTTATACAAGAAGCTGGCTATCATTATCCTTGGAGCGCTGTTTCTGACTTTCCTGTTCTATGGCGTCATGATTGTATTTTTCATGAGCTCAACAGGCTGGTCGCTGCCATTTGAATTGTCACGTGGCCATGAGCTTGTTTTGAGAGCCGAGCGGGATCTGGGCCAAATGAAAGTGCGCCAGAACCAGGTGCGACAGGCACTGGAGCAGGCACGGGCCAACCTTATCAATGCAAATCGTAGTCGTCGTGACGCCGAGCTGATCCTGTCGATCGCTGAGAAAACCATTGATCTGGAAATACTCCAGCAAACGACGCTTGCCCGCGAGGCAAAAGCCCATATACGCCGGTTAAAAGTGGTGATCGCTGATTTTAACCGCAGCAACAAGGACGGAGCTTTCGCAAAGGATCTGTCAACTGCCTATAAAAAGCGCACGATCACCCGAAAGTCCCTGAATT
The DNA here is from genome assembly GCA_003232595.1 of Aurantimonadaceae bacterium. Classification (GTDB taxonomy): domain Bacteria; phylum Pseudomonadota; class Alphaproteobacteria; order Rhizobiales; family Rhizobiaceae; genus SZUA-100. The sequence continues at coordinate 1,648 of QIIJ01000373.1, forward strand.
CAGGCACGCTGGCTGTGCTGGAAACACTGCACCGCATGGCAACGATATCAAATGAACTTGCGTTGAAAGAGATTGAAAACGACAGGATTAGCAATCGGTTGCTGTTTTTAACCTCACTGAAAGCAGAAATGACCCAACCGGAAATTCGAACCATTGTTTCCTCCGGCTCGGACTTCGTTCCTCTCGCCCGCCAGGTTATTGAGGCCAAAGCTGTAATCGCAGAGGCAACCAAGGCTGCTGAAACCGCGCAGAAGGAGGCAGAACACCTCAAAGACAGCCTAAGAGTTGTATCTGCCAATATCGCCTCTCTAGCCAATACGCCAATTGGCAGGGCAATAAATGAACCGGTCACTGTACTGTTTGTGCCCTATGCGAATGCCAAAAATTTTAACAAGGGTGACGCGCTTTATGGCTGCTTCTCGACAATTCTGGCCTGCAGCAAGGTTGGCACGGTCGGAGATGCGATCGAGGGCGAAACCAATGCGGTTCATCCGCTGTTTGGAAAACCGTTGCGCGGTCTGTTTGTCGAAGCAGACATAACAAATCCGGACGATACCAAAGAGGAGCTTCTGCATGTCGGACGTCCGCCATTATTTTTCTAAGCCTGCCAAAGGCGCATTCTTTGCAATGACTTTGCTTGCTTCCGGTTGTGCAACATCCGGCATCAATATGCTGTCGTTCAACCAACCCGCGTCGAAACCTCAAACAGAAACCAAATTGGCATCCAGCCAATCGACCTCAAAGTCTGATGCTTCCAGGCCAGGTAAAACTCAAGTACAGGAAGGCATTTCGACCAGCGAAGCCTATCCAGGCCAACAACCCTCGCCCGACAGGAACAGAAATTCGGCATGGTGCCGTTATCTTGATGCCAATGCCCGTGCCCAGGGTGCAATATTGCGATCGCCAACAATTTCAGGTGATATAAATGATGGGGGCAATGGTGGCGTTAGTGTTTCCTATGATTTTGTTGACCTTGCCCGGGCCAGATTGAAAGAAGAAACGGCCGAAGCCCAGTGCCGACGTTTTCTTGTTTCCAATAAACTGGCCAGAATGATGATCATTGCGCCACAAAGCCTTACATTGGCAGGCAATCGCGCAAGAGCTGATTATTTGAAATCCAAACGCAATGAACTCAATTCGATCAAACGAAAGATCAAGCGACATATCACCAATGGTGAAATGACCGTACAACTGGGAACAGCCCTTATTCAGCATGCGGAAACCGTTGCTTCAGTTGAACACCGGGCTCGCGCCGAAGTATTGCGCCGCCAGGCCATCGGCAAACTGGAACGTGGCTCAACTTTAGGCCTTGATTCAGAACTTGAAAATTCCGAAAGGGTTTTGCAGGCAATCGGCCGCCGTTCGCGGTCTCTTGAGGCTGTAAAAGTAAGCATCAGCGCTGGCTACGGCTACCAGGGCGACAGCGGTATTCGGTCAAACAGCGGATATGGCAAGATAAAGCTTTCCTATCGACTGGGTGCAATTAATCCGGTTCGTCAGGAATATGAAGATATTGCTGCAAAAGCCCGCGTTGAGGCACTGTATGAAGAAAATCGCGGTGTGCTTTGGCGCTCAAACGAAATGTCACAGGCAGTTTCGCGCGCCCGTGCCGGTCTTGTTGCCCAGCGCAAACAGCTCAAAAGTGCGATAGCAGAAGCGCGATCCAACATGGCTCTTTATGTCAAAGGCTACGAAATCGAAATGCTTCAGCCTCGCTATCGCGGCCAGATCGATGCGATTGCTTTGCAGGCGGAATTGCTCGGAATCAATGCCACTTTGATCGACATGGCAAGAGTGGAACGCAGTCTGCGGTTCAAGTAGCGCCGTTCAAGTTACAGGGATAACAATCGCTGAAATCGCATTTGCCAGTAGTTTCGGCCTCGTTGAAAATATTGAGCTGGGTGTTCCGGCAGCTGCAAAGACTTCGTCAAATTGCAGCAAGTCACGATCTATCCACACTGGAAATTCAGACGCATGACCAAATGGGGGAATGCCGCCTATCGCGTAGCCTGTAACCTTGCGGACAAAGTCGGCGTCAGGGCGCCGAAGTTTTGATCCGATCAGTTTACCCGTTCTGCTCTCATGTACCCGGTTTTTTCCGGAAACCAGAAGCATCACAGGCCGGTTATCGTCTTTCCTGCAAAAGACCAGCGATTTGACAATCTGGCCCAATGTCGTATTGCAGGCTTGCGCAGCTTCTTCTGCCGT
>QIIJ01000396.1 GCA_003232595.1 Aurantimonadaceae bacterium
TGCGCAGATTGGGATTGTCGGCGTTGGCGTTGTGTTCGGCGGCTTTTTTGCAGGCCTTTTGCCAAATTGGCTTCAGGGCTTCAAGGCATTGTCTGATGCCAACGCCCTGGGTGAATATCTGACCCGTAACGGTTGGCATATTGTTGTCGAGGGCGTTGATAAGTCGAATTTTTAGCCGGTCTATGTCTGCTTTGTCGGCCAGTTGGTCAAACACCTGTTCCAGGGCGATGGCCGCCTGGGGTACGCCAAATCCGCGAAAAGCACCTGAGGGAACACAGTGAGTATGGACTGCGGTCGCTGTTGCACGATAATTAGGCACAAAGTAGGGGCCCGAGGCATGGATTGGAACGCGGTTTGCAACCGTTGGACCCCAGCTTGCATAGGCGCCCGTGTTAAAAACACCATCAAATTCAATCCCGGTAATTTTACCGTCGTTGTCACAGCCGATTTTTATCGTGATTTCGGAAGGATGGCGCTTGGTGGTCGTGCGCATGGATTCGCCGCGTGAATAGGCAATGAAGGCCGGTCGATCAAGATGCCATGCGACGAGTGCCACAAGTGGCTGGAACGAGACATCGATCTTGGAGCCAAAACCGCCGCCGCAACTGCTGGGCATTATGCGGATTTTGTCTTCGGCAAGCCCCATGATTTCGGCAACAGTCTCCCGGTCCATGTGCGGGGCCTGGGTGCAGCCGAAAATCTCGATCCGGTTGCCCTTGCGTATCGCATAACCTGCTTCCGGCTCAATATAGGCGTGTTCAATGAACGGAGTGGTGAATGAGGCCTCGACAACGTGGTCGGCCTTGGCCAAACCGGTTTTAGCATCGCCGCGCTCGACAAATCCACGCACAAGTATGTTTTCCTTGCGGTTACCATGGAGGAGGCTCGCATCAAGTGCCCGTGCGCCAGCCGGTTCCAGCATGGCTTCCTGCTCTTGCCACGTAACCGGGAATTCCGACAAATCAAGGTCTGCAACAGCGTCTGATTCGCCTGCAACAATAGCGATTGCCTCGCCGAGAAACAGGCAGGTTTTTTCTGCCAGAACCGGCTGGTCGGAATAGGGCGGGATGACTCCGAAACAATTTTTTCCAGGAATATCCCTGGCAGTGAACACAGCAAGAATTCCGGGATTATCTGAAATCCAACCATCCTTGTCACCAATCTTGAAGGTAGCGTGATGATAGGGTGAGCGGATTATGCGTAGGGAAACCGCATTTTCAGGAATCTGATCAGCTCCGAACAAATCCTGCCCCATGACCTTTTCAAAACCGTCCAAGCGGTTGATTGAACTTCCGACGGCCTGACCGGCGGGCGGGTCTTCAGGTTCAGTTGAAAAAGATGAAACCTCCAGTACCGCGTCGATAATCTTGGTGTAACCGGTGCAGCGGCACAACACGCCGCCAAGCGCTTCTTCAACTTCACTGCGGGACGGGTTTGCATTGCCATCAAGCAGGTTGGCGGCGCTCATCAGCATACCTGGTGTGCAGATGCCGCACTGGGCTGCACCGTGTTGAAGAAAACACTGTTGCAGGCGCGAGACCATATCAGATGATGAAAGGCCCTCAATTGTGGTAACTGGCAGATTGGCAACCTGGGCAACCGGGGTCAGGCAGGCGCATGCCTGGTGGCCGTCGATCACAACAGTGCAGGCACCACAATCACCGGCATCGCAGCCAACCTTGGTGCCGGTGCGACCAAGCGTATCGCGCAGAACAGTGGACAAACGTTCCGTCGGATGGACGTTGACAGTAACATCCTGGCCATTCAGTAGAAACCGGATCGGGTCAAAGTGAGCGCTCAATTTGCTGCCTCCACGCAGGCCAGAAGGGCCCTTCGAACGCTTTCTTCCGCAGCCCATTGGCGGTAGGCTGCAGGAGCGCGAACATCATCGATGGGGTTAAGCTGAGCAAAGTGCGCGCCGATTACACGATCAGCCAGACCTGCATCAAAAGGCTGGCCAATCAACGTATTTTCAAGCTCCGGTAACCTCTGTGCCACAGACGAGCAGGCACCGACGCAAATGGCGGCACTCATGACCTCGTCATCCGGGCCTTTGAGCAGCCGGGCAGCGGCCATGACAATCGAGATCACAAGGTATTTGCGCGAGCCCAGCTTGTTGAAAGCCGATACGCCGGTTGTGGATGTTCTTGGTAGCAGGATAGCGGTCAGAAGTTCGTCAGGCGCGATATCTGTCTGGCGGTTGCCATGAATGAATTCGTTGAGCGGTATTTGACGGGCTCCTTTTTTGCTGGAAAGCTCGATTTCAGCGTCAAGGATAAGCAATGCCGGTACTCCGTCGGCGGCGGGAGACGCATTACACAGATTGCCGGCAACTGTAGCCCGGTTCTGGATCTGCACGGAACCAACTTCACGGGCGGCCAATTGCAGGGCGTTGAAAGCATCTGGCAAATCGAGGCGAATAATGTCGCTCCAGGTGGTCAGCGCGCCAATACGCCAGTGGTCGGGTTTTTCTGTAACCTCGCTCAGGCTTTTGATCGCGGTAATGTCTATAATGTCGCCAGCAGGTCTTTTTTCGCCCAGCTGAGGATAAAAATCGGTGCCACCTGCCAGCACCTTCCAGGTTCCGGAAGCCATGAGATCAAGCGCTCTGGGAAGCTCTGACGGTCTTTCAAACTGCATTACACCACTCTGGAAATTAGTTTGTATACCAACAATATTGACGGAAGTAGCTTTGTCAATTCCTTTGCAGTTTGCATTGGCATCGAAAATTATCGGACCGTTTGTATATTCAGTCTTCAATTTAATTGAAAACGGTTTGAAGATTTGGACGGCTTGAATAAATTCTCAATATATTCAACAGTGTGGCATAATGAAAAGGCTTCCTCTTATCATGGTCGCGCCAAATGGTGCCCGGCGCACAAAAGAAGATCATGCGGGTTTGCCGTTGACCATCGATGAAATTGCCCTTACGGCAGCTGAATGCAATGAAGCAGGGGCCAGAGCCATTCATGTGCACGTACGTGATAAAAACCACTGCCATGTGCTTGACGCTGCAATGTATCGGGCTGCAATTGCGGCAATAGCCGTCGAGACAAATGGCCAAATGCTGGTGCAAATCACCACAGAGTCCGTCGGGCAGTTTTCTGCACAACAACAGCGTGATGTGGTGCAAAAGGTTATGCCGGAGGCTGTAAGCGTTGCGCTGGGAGAAATGATACCCGATGCCAGCGAAGAAAAACCTGCTGCAGAATTTTACCAGTTCGCGTTGGATGCCGATATTGCCGTTCAGCATATTCTATATTCGCCACAGGATATTGAGAGTTTTGCGGGTTTCGTGCGGCGGGAAATTATTCCAGGCGAATATCATTCCTTGTTGTTCCCGCTTGGGCGTTATGTTGATGGGCAGCAAAGTGATCCGGTGTCGCTGGTGGAATTCCTTGCAATGCTTGAAAAAACCAACCTTGCTGGAAATTGTGAATGGGCAGTATGCGCATTTGGAGTGGGCGAAACACGCGCGCTTGCAGCAGCCATGGCGATGGGCGGCAAGGTGCGGGTGGGCTTTGAAAACAGTCTGCATCACGCGGACGGCTCGCTTGCCCGAGACAATGCTGACAGGGTGGCGGTAATTGCAAAGCTTGCTGGCGATATGGCGCTTGCATAGATATCCGAATTATCACCCCATCAACGGGCCGCCATTAATCTCCAGAATCTGGCCGGTGATATATCCGCTCAAACGGTTTGAGGCGAGGAATAGAAAGGCAGGAGCGCAATCCTGCGGGGTTCCAAGGCGTCCCAGCGGGATGGCTTTGGCGGTGGCGGCAAGCTTTTCCTTCGATGAATAGCGCTCGTGGAAATCTGTATCAATGGTGCC
>QIIJ01000340.1 GCA_003232595.1 Aurantimonadaceae bacterium
TTGAAGCTGATACCAGCGTTACTGGAAATGTGGTGGAAAACGCCCCGCTGTACGGGATCAGCCTTGGATGGGGACCCTATTTGCGTGATGTTGTTGTCAATGCCAATATAATTCGTAACGCCAATGAAGGTATTGCCGTCACGGTCGTCAAAGGCGCTGGCGAAGCATTGATTTCAAACAATGTCATTCGCAATGCAAAAAGCGGTGCCATCGTTGGTCACGAGTGGACAAAAGCCGTTACTCCGGATTTGGCGCTGGTGGGCGCAAGCGGGTATGATCATCTGACAATTGAGGGAAACCGGGTGATTTGATTTACCCCGAGCGTCTGTAGTCCCACGGCATTTCAAATTTGTAGGCCCAAAGGCCCAGTTTTCTAGCCTTTGCGCGTTTTTGGCTCGAGGCATATGCTCTTCGGCTGTATTTTGGCCAATCCAGCGCGTGACCAGATTCGACCATAGCCACCGCAAGGCTTTTGCCATCAGCACGAAAACAGTCTCCAACCAAACGCCCGTAACTATCTGTCATGACTATTTTACACTTTACTGCTGAACTATTTTGAAGAATCTTCTTTAGATATCTTGTCGACTGCGAGCCGCAACGAATTTTGCTGCCGGTATTGCTGGTACAGGTCTGCCGTATTTCGGGTGCATCAATGCCATGCAGCCTCACTTTTTTGTTGTCTATGCGAATTGTGTCACCATCAATAACCGACGCTCGTCCAACGAGAATATTGTCGGTATTTGATTGGACTACCCTTTGAAGGCTAAAGGTGGATTTTGTCAGCCAGAGTCCATTTTGAATGACATGGAACACACCTGCCATCGCCAAGAGCACGAGAATTCCGGAATATTTTCCAATAGATTTACCAAAAATGCGGCGACGGCTTTTCCAACGTCTTTTGCGATCTAACTTTAATAGGTTTACAACGCTCATTCCACGCACTCCTGTAATTTAGAAGTTTCGCAAAATCAGGTTTAGATTGGTTTAACAAATTGCTTAAATAGCCAGACAACCACAAGTGCCGCCTCATTTGGATTTGTTTTTCCTCATTGCAATTGAGTGACGTAATTGCTTTCCATTCAATTGTTAAAAGTTCTCATCACGGCAATATCAAGTTCATCCCACATCAATGTGAATTGGCCGGAGGTTGTATCCGTGGCACCAAATCGAGGCCAAGTAGCGGGTGATAGTAATATCAACGCGTGAGGATGGTGAAAACCCGATTTAAACACGGAGATTGTTATGATTGTAAAAACTATTATTGCGGGACTTGCTGTATTGTTCGTTTCAAGCGCTGCTTTTTCGCAGGAAATGAAGGAATGCGACGACAAGACCTTTGAAAAAGTGACGATGGAAGTCGAAAATGCACCTGCCGACAAAAAGAAAATGGCGATGGCTGATCTGACAATGGCCAAGGAAAAGATGGAAGGCAAAATGATGAAGGAATGCTCAGCCCTTCTGGAAAAAGCCAGCAAAGCCTCAATGAAACAATAATCATCAGCCATTTTGGGGAGGTGCATTTTGAGAGCTCCCCAAAAACAACAGAACCCGGATAATCGAATTTCGATCATTCGGGTTTGAGCTGTTTTCAGGTGCGCTGTTGGCAGGGGTGAAAATTTATGCCTTGAATTGGACAAACAATCTGGCACATTGTTCAGCGATGACCCTGAGCAAAATGTTGTTGACCCTATGAAACGCCTGTTCCGCCGAATTGCCATATTTTTGCTCGTTTTATTTGTCGCCCCGACCCTGATTCATCTGGCCGTCTGGACGGCGCGGGAACGACCGGCAAACTGGCATGAGGCTGACTGGTCGAGTTCAGGAATTCTTCCCTCTGCCATGGCCAATACAAGAGCGGAAGTTTTTATCATGGCTGCCAGAACAGGCGGGTTGAAGGGTGCTGTCTCAAAACACAGCTGGATTGTCCTTAAAAAACCGGGCGCGGATCACTATGACCGCTACGATGTTGTCGGTTGGGGGCGTCCGGTTCGCAAAAATGCATTTCTTCCAGACGGGCGATGGTACTCAAATCCACCAGAGGTCATTTTCAGCGCAAACGGTCAAACAGCTGCCGACCTGATTCCGAGGATTGAGAGCGCCATTGCCAACTACCGCTGGCAGAATATCGGAGATTACACGATCTGGCCGGGGCCAAATTCCAACACATTTGTTGCAAATGTCATCCGCACAGTTCCAGGAATTGATATCCGGTTGCCGGCCACCGCGGTCGGCAAAGATTATTCCCCGGCCGGGGAACTGTTGGATTTTGACCCGGCGCGCAAAACACTTCGCCTGTCGCTGTTCGGATTTGCGGGCATTGATTTGAGATTGAAAACGGGATTTGAAATAAACCTGCTCGGACTTGTTGCCGGTGTTGATTGGGCAGGGCCTGCTGTGAAACTCCCTGGATTCGGACGCATTGGTCAATCCAGTCGGCCACCCGGATAGATTGCCAAGGCTCAATAACCCAGCATTTCATCCTGCAGGTTTCGCATTTTGAACAGAGTGGATGTCTGATCAATGGTGCAATTTTTGCCGGTCAACAAAGTTCCAGCTGTTACATCCCTGGTCATGATACCGTTTTCAAGTAAACCGACAGGGATTGCCTGTTCATTTCTTGCTTCATCAGCTCGCATAGCCCAGGAACGATAACAATATTCCCCTATAAAATCGAGTTTTTCACCGACTTTCAAATCCCGCTTGGCAAGGGCACAAACCTCGGCCACAGGCCGGTCCATCGGTTGCATGTCGGCAGTGCCATAAAGCACTGCGCGGGCGGCCGTAAGCGGCACTTCCAGGCTGGTCAGATGGTACGGCCGGTAGAATCGATAGTATGGACCGGGGCCAAGGTGCAAATCGCTCATCCGCTCGCGAATACGGGGATGCGACATTTCAGCGATGACAAAAATACCGGGCGCTACACCCTTGCCGACGGTGAAATCCACACAGCCTTTCTGAGACAAAATTCCGCCATCCTCCACCGGACAAAGCACATCCTGTAATTCCTCCAATGGGCAATCGGGGCCATGCATGCCGGGTTTGTCCGGTACCAGTCCGGTCGCATTGGCGATGCAGCACATTTCAACCATGGTTTTTGATCCATCGACAAACTCAACCAGCATGCGTGGGTTCATGTTGCGGCGCTCTGCTTCTTCGCGGTAATCATCAGGCGTTGCGGCAATATTGAAGGCATTGTTCTTGCCCTTGCCCGCAGCCACCACAGGATAACCCATAGCGGTGACAAAATTGATCAGCTCAATTGTTGAACTGGGTTCGTCCCCGGCACCAACGGAATAAATCACACCTTGTTGCCGGGCGCGCATTTTCAAATATGGCCCGATCGTCACATCAGCCTCAACATTCATCATCACCAGATGTTTGCCGCTATTGATGGCACTTATCCCGATCTCGGCACCGGCAGCAGGACGGCCAGTCGCATCAATGATCACATCAACAAGATCATGGCAGACGACGTCTGTGGAATCTCTGGTGATGGCAATCTGACCACGCTCTATAGCTTTTGTCATCGCCTGCCGGCTGTCGCAAATTTTTCCCTTGTCCGCATCGTAACCGGCAATTTCTATTGCCTGGGGCGCACCGGCAAGACGTCTGTCACCAATTGCTGTAATTTCAACACCTGCCATATGGGCAATCGCGGTCACCAGGTCCGTCCCCATTTCACCAGCACCAACAATGCCGATGCGAACAGGGTTTCCAGCTGCTTCGCGTGCCGCAAGATCGGCTGCAAGGCCTGTCATTGCAGTAATACCACCGGATCGGCTGTTAAGGTTGTTGATATTCATCAGGGTTTTCTAGCTTCGAATGCAGCGAATATATTGACTTCAACGGACAAGAGCAAGACAGTGGCTATTCTTCTCCCGCGAAATTTCAAACACGGTACCGCAATTCCATGTCATCGCCCGACTTTAACAAATCCTTTGATCCACAATATGGAAAAGCTGTCGATGTAGCTTCAGACATTCAACGCCTGACGGTCAACAATCCAGGCCCATTTACCTATCACGGCACAAATAC
>QIIJ01000119.1 GCA_003232595.1 Aurantimonadaceae bacterium
AATCCGGATGAGACATGCGGTAGATGAAGTAAAACGCCGCGTCCTTGATTTCCTGCGGGATGTTTTTGGGTATCGAAGCGGTGCGGCACCAAAGCGACATTGCCCGGTTGGTGATGGAACCATCATCATTTTTCCAGCCCGGAACAATTGCGCCGCGCTGGTCTTCCGCCCGCTCGGTACCCTGCTGCTGCACGGTAAACTCGGCCAGATCGATCCACCAGATTGACATCACATCAGAGCCAGATTGCCAGCGCTGGATGGTCGTGCCGATATCCATTGCTTCCGCGCCTGGAGGTCCGAATTTGATGATCTCCTTGTACATATCAAGGGTTTCGGCGGCCTTGCCCTGGTTGATTACCGGGTTCATGTTTTCGTCAAAATAATTGACGCCCGCGGAGGCTGCAATATTCATCCAGAAGCCCCAGCCGAAATTTGGCGGATTGACCACCATGGAGGTGCCATAAACGCCGTCGCTGCTCAGTTCCTCGGTCATGAACTGGGTGACCTTGAGGAAATCATCCCAGGTTTTTGGCACTTCGAGATTCTGCTGAAAGCGGCTCGAATACTTGCTCTGCAAGTCAGCACGTTCGAAGAAGCTTTTGCGGTAATGCATGATGTGGATATCGCCATCCAGCATCACGCCATAGTTCTTACCGTCCCATTTGGTATAAAATTCCGAATAGGCGGGCATTACCCAGTCTTTGTATTCATCGGTTCCCTCATACTGGGCGTAATAGTCATCAAGAGGTTCCAACTGGCCGGTTTCAGCCAAAGCACCAAAAAACAGGCTGGGATATTGAACCCAGTCAAAACGAGGGCGTTTGGATAAAAGCTGAGGCAGGATTTTTGCAATCGCGTCACCGCCATCATAGTTTTCGCGGCCCTTGATGCCGACGCCTGCTTCTTTTTCAAGCAGGGGCGAAAGCCACAGGGGCGCGTGCAGCCAGTTTGAATCCTGGAAATAGTTGAGCTTGATGTCCTTGAACAGTTTTTTGCCCGGCGGCACCATCATCTTTGTCTGCGCACCGGCAGGTCTGATAATGCTCGGCGCAACCGCCGCCGCCCCGGCACTCTTCGCCACATTCTGCATGAATTTCCGTCTGGTAATAGCGCTGAAAATACTCATTTTCTACTCCCTTTCCTGATGTGCCCATTTCTCCTGTTGTCATTTTAATGCGGGCATTGGTTTGACCCATTGTCGGGCCGATTGGATCGTCTAGGCGATCAATTGCTTGTTATCCTTGTCAAAAATCATCAAATCCTGCGGGTTGTAACCAAGTAAAACCGTCTCGCCACGTTGTGCAGCCGTGTGCGGTGGTACGAGCGCGCGAAACAATTGGGAGCCCGACTTAAGTGTCAGGATTGAGCGCTCGCCGAGATATTCGTTGATATGCACTTTGGCTGAAAGGGTGTCCTCATCTGCACCATTGGCAAGATGTAAATGCTGGGGACGAATGGCAGCGATAATATCATCTTGGCCATGCTGGCTCAATTTGGCGCTGCAAACTTTATCCGGTGTAAACGAGATTGATGCATCTCCATTGACAACACGCAGGGAACTGCCCTCTCGCATGATTTTCAGATCAAAAAAATTGGTCGGCGGCTCGCCAATAAAATCAGCGACAAATACATTTGCAGGCGTAGCATAAAGCTCATTGCGGGTGCCTGCCTGTTGCAGCAGTGCATGGTCCATCACCGCCACGCGGTCTGCCAGTGCCAGCGCCTCCATCTGGTCGTGGGTGACATAGATCATTGTCTTGCCGAGTTCGCGGTGCAACACTTTCAGATCGAGCAACATCTGGAATTTCAGGTTTGCATCAAGATGGCTCATAACCTCATCAAGGATAAATACATCCGGGTCGCGAATGAGTGCGCGGCCAAGACTGACCCGCTGCTGCTCACCGCCGGAAAGTGATGGTGGTTTCTGATCGAGAATTTTATCGAGCCGCATGATTTCGGCGATACGGTGAACCTTGCGCTTGCGTTCCGCCTCATCAAATCCACGCACTTCAAGCGGAAAGCCGAGATTTTCAGCGATGGTGAAATTGGGATAAAGTGCATAGGTTTCAAAGGCCATGGCCACATTGCGTTCACGCGGTTCCAGGTCATTGACCCTTTTGCCATCAAACAGAATATCGCCCGAGGTGATGTTCTCAAGCCCGACAATCATCCGCAGGGTCGAGGTTTTGCCGCAGCCTGAGGGGCCAAGAAGGGCCACAAATTCTCCGTCCGCCACCTCAAGATTAAAATCCTTCACCGCATGCACATCACCATAGCGGGAGGGATAAATCTTGTTGACATTGGCAAGCGTGATTGTGGCCATCAAATCACCTTGCCGCTTGCTGTATCAAACAGGTGAAATGCATCGCCATCAACGGCCAGTCTGACGTCCTGTCCATAGGCATAAACCTCGTCAGGCAGGCCAAGAGCCGTGAGCTTGATACCATTTAAATCAGTTATTACGATGGAAGTGGCACCGAGTGCCTCGAATACATCGACCTTGCACCTGTTCGCTGCTTTGAGGTTTGCCGCCTTCCGGCAGAACACGAATATTCTGTGGTCGGATACCGAGCGAAATTGTACCTGATGCATGACCGTTCAATTTTTCACGTTGTGCAGGAGACAGTGCAAATTCAAGTGCCCCGCCCGACAGGCTTTCCAGCAACAGTCTGTCATCTTCTGACCGGGCCCTGGTTTCCACGATATTTATCGTCGGTTGGCCAAGATTGCGGGCAACGAACAGGTCGGCAGGTGCCTCGAATAATTCTCGTGGTGTACCGACCTGAACGAGGCCGCCATTACCCATCATGCCAACCCGGTCGCCAAGGGATAGAGCTTCCGAATAATCGTGGGTAACGTATAAGGTTGCGACCCTGCGAAGGGCCTCAAGGGTGTGGAATTGTTCGCGCAATTCATGGCGGATTTTGGCATCAAGGTGTGAAATCGGCTCATCCAGTAAAAATACGGAAGGTTTCGAGATCAACGTGCGCCCCAAAGCCGTGCGCTGTTTTTGACCGCCGGAAATCTCGCCTGGCTTGCGATCCAGAAGCTGGTCGATGCGCAGCAATTTGGCAACTTCGCGCACCCGCCTGTCAATTTCCGCTTTAGGAATTTTCTGGGCAATTAAAGGGCTGGCGATGTTCCTGAAAACGCTCATGTGCGGGTAGAGCGCATAACCTTCAAAGGTCATGGCAATCTTGCGCCGATAGGGCGGTAATTTGGAGATATCTTTGCCACCAACTATCACTCGTCCGGCATCGACCGCTTCCAGTCCCGCTACGAGACGTAAAAGCGTTGTTTTACCGATGCCGCTGGGGCCCACGACGACAAAAAACTCACCCTCCTCGACAACAAGGTCAAGCCGGTCAATCACCGGGAAATCCCAACCCTTGCACAGGCCTTCTATTTCCAGCCTCGACATCGCCTATCCCTTCACAACGCCAAGGGAAAGACCGCGCACCATATACCGACGCAGGACAATAAACAGGGTTACCGGCGGCACCATGGCGATCAGGCTGAACGCCATTTGCAGGTTCCACAATGACTGGCTGCCGCTGGTGAAAGTCGGGATAACAATGGTGAATGTGCGTACAGCTGAGCCAACAAACAGATTGGCAAAAAGATATTCATTCCAGGCAAATATCCAGCAAAGGATACCAACCGAAACCATGCCGGGCAGGACCAGCGGCAGGGTGACGCGCCAAAAGGCCTGAAAAGGCGTAAAACCATCAAGATAGGCCGCCTCTTCCAGTTCGCGTGGTGCATCGCGGAAAAACACCATCATCAGCCAGGTCGCAAGCGGCATGTTGAAGACCAGGTAAAGAATGATAAGCGACATATAGCTGTCGGTGCCCCAGGGCAGGGCGTCGAACAGAAAAAACATCGGAATGAGGATAGCAACCGGCGGGAACATGCGGTTGGACAGGATCCAGAATGCCAGGTTTTCGCCCCCGGCCTGCTTTGGAAACCGGGCAAAAGCATAACCGGCCAGCGTTCCAAGAAACAGCGACAGGAGCGTATTGCCTGTTGCGATGATAAAGGAATCCACCAGCGCCTTGAAATTGGTCGGATCAGCAAAAACCGCAACAAAGTTTTCCGGGTGGAATTCCTTTGGCCAGAATGTCGGAACGGTCAAATTGGTTTCTGCTGCAGATTTGAAGGCGGTAATCACCTGCCAGTAAAGCGGAAACAGGGTAAACACGACCCAAATGCCCAAAAACAGCAGAAGCAGCCATTTGACAAGGCTATAATTTTTCTTGCTCATCATCGCCGTCTCACGCAATCGCCTGGGCCTTCAGCACCTTTTTCAGGTACTTCAGGAACAGGGTTATAATGACTGCAGAACAGGCAAAAATGATGATCGCATAGGCCGCCGCCTCACCAATTGCAAACTCGCGAATGCCGCGCTGGAAGGCGATATAGGCAGGCAGTTCGGAGGTTTGCGCCGGGCCGCCGGAGGTCATCACATAAACCAGATCAACAAATTTGAAGGCATCCATAAAGCGCACGATGAAGGCAATGGCGATAACCTCCTTGAGCATCGGCAGGGTAATACGGCGCATGACAATCCAGCCACCTGCACCGTCAACCTTGGCAGCCTCATAGACAGCCGGCGGCAGGGAAACACGGCCTGAATAGATGATCAAAAGCGGTAGCGCCGTCCAGTTCCACACATCAGCAATGATGATGGACCAGAGCGAAACACCTGCATTGAACCATTCCACCGGAGACGAGATCAGTCCCATCGAGAGCAGGGCGTGATTAACCGCGCCATTTGAAGGGGTCAGCATGAATTTCCACAACACACCGACAATCGACGGCGGCAACATCATCGGCAGAACGACCGCAATCAATATCAGCGTTCTGAGCAGAGGTTTCTGGACCAGCTCAAACAGGGTCAATGCCAAAATAACCGCCAGCACCACTTCCAGGCCTGTACCAAATGTCAGGTAAAGGGTGAGATGCCAGATGCTGTCGCTGAACCGTGAGGAGGATAAAACAGTGATGAAATTCTCAAACCCGACAAAGCTCCAGTTGGACTGGAACAGGCGCATCATGTTGGTGTCCTGAAAGGCGTGGTAGAACATCCAGATAGTCGGGTAGATGACGATTGCCAGCAGGGTCAATACAGGCAGGCCAACAAGGGCAACGGGCACCCAGCGGGCAACAATCAGGTTGGTGGGGATTTTCTTGCGTTTGGCAAACCAGTCGGGCACGCCTTGGGATGGGTTTGCAACAGCGCCATAACTACCGCTACCTGTCGACATGGAATGCCGTCTCCCGATAAATCCACATTTCGATCAACCAAATGGGCCATCGATCATAAATTGATTAACGCATAATCCCGAACTGTTCGCAAGAGGGTATCAGAGTTTAATCATATGCCGGGTAAGAATCCGGTATTATGATATATAATTCAATGAGCTAACCAGGTCACAGGGTTTTGTATTACTGATTTTCAGGCAGGGTATTATTCTCGTATGAAACGTTTCATATGCAATAAAACTTCAAATATGAAACGATTCATATTATAGTGTGCCAGACAGGCAAATATTCTGATTGGCGTATGGCGTCATTCATGTTGACCGGTTGTCGGGTGATGAGTAGAAAATCCGACAACCAAATAATGCAATCTGCGGCAGACAAAAATATGTAAAATTCTAATAAGCAATCAGGCAGGCAATCAGGACCAATATGACCACTATCAAGGATGTTGCATTTGCTGCCGGGGTATCTGTTGGAACCGTTTCACGGGTTCTGGCGGAAAACGGAACTGTGACCACCAAGATGCGATTGAGGGTGGAAACAGCAATTGCTGAACTTGATTTCAGGCCCAATTCAGCAGCCCGTGCCCTTCGTCGCCAACGTTCCGATATTGTCGGCCTGGTTGTTCCCGATATTACCAATCCATTTTTTGCCCAACTGGCAAAATATGTGGAAATGGCAGCCACAAAAATCGGAATTTCAGTCATCCTTGCCAACACCAATGATGATCCCGCCTACGAGGAAAAGCAGGTATACACATTGCTTGACCGCTCGCCGCGCGGCATTATCCTGACATCTTCCTTTGCCGCTTCGCCCCGAAAATATGACACCAGCACCCGTATCATCGCGCTTGATCGCGATGTTTCAGGTTATCCCTGCATCGCCACCAACCACGAAGAAAGTGCAATGTTGGCTGCAAGCCATATCCTTGATCTTGGCCATCGGCG
>QIIJ01000522.1 GCA_003232595.1 Aurantimonadaceae bacterium
TTGGGAAAATAGGAATTGACGTAGGATGATGAAAAGTCATTCCCCCTTTGTGGCATAATATCCCAGTCGGGTCGCTTGATCACATGAACCTCAAAGGACTGCCCGTTGATATCGCGTGCCTTGCGCATACGGGCCAGATTTTCCAGCAGATCGCCATATTCCGGATCAAGTGGATCATCGGTAATTTCCACCACTACAACTCCTGGACGGATTATCCGCATCAGCGCATCAATATGACCATCGGTTACGGTATCTGCCTCAGAGCCTTTAAGCCAGATAATATGGCGCGCACCGGTCATCTGGCGCAATCCCTCTTCGACTTCGGAGCGACTTTTACCGGGATTGCGATTTGGGTTCAAAAGACATGTCTCGGTGGTTATCAGCGTGCCTTGTCCATCAACTTCAATTGCACCGCCTACTGCGCGTTATTCCTCTGTTTGCAGCAAATCGTGCCGCCAGATCACGGTCGCGATCATAACCGGGATATTTCTCACCCCAGACGTTAAAATTCCAGTCCACTGCGATCGGAATATTTGCCGGGCCGTAAGCAATGGTTGGCAGTGTATCGCGTGTCCAGACATCGTAATGAGCCATTTCAACCAGCGTTATTGATGGCTTGAGAATTTTTTGTGCCCGATTGCGCTGGGCAGGGTTGATCAGCATTGTCACCGGCTCAAACATTGCAATGGTATTGGCAATCGTGGCCTGTTCTTTTTGGATGAGTTCCGTAGTGCGGATTCCATAGGTATCGACAGCATCATTAAGTGCCATTACACATCCCAGATGCGGTTCCCACTCCGCTGCCAGCCGTAGACCTGTTGGCTTTGCTATCGTCCTGCTTGCCACAGTGCCTGCCATCAGACCAGCCAATACGTGACGTCTTGTGAGTTGCATATCCGCACTTGAACCCTTTTTATTGTGGAGTGGATAAGACTAACAGAAGTTGCAGGAAATTTCAAAGCCCTGACTAATGGCTTCCCTGTCAGATATGGCTGTTTTGAACAAACAAGCATGACAAATACTCCGCTGTCAGCACCCAAACAACTAAATCTGAGACAAAAAAAAGTGGATGAGTTAAAACGCTGTCACAAACGGTTTTATATCCTTGACAAGTCGAGGTGAACATAGCTAAACCGGCGCAACCTTAAGTGAGCCACTAAAATTATTGTGGCCCTGCGGGGGTGTAGCTCAGTTGGTTAGAGCGCCGGCCTGTCACGCCGGAGGTCGCGGGTTCGAGTCCCGTCACTCCCGCCATTTTTTTGATCTCGCGACAACTCACTTCGTTCACGCCTCCGATGGGGCGGCCATATTGTTGGCCGGCGGCCTCTTCGGCCGCTTGGTGGCAGTTCGAATTCTCTCCCTCAGTGTCCGCCATTATATTTCTCGTAACATTTGCTTCATACGGGCGGCCATATTGCAGGTCAACCAGTTGATTGTTTAGAGGTCTCCATCAAATAGTCTCAATTTGATACAAAATTGCACTTTAGGGCCTGGTTTGTTGGTGTTTTGCTTACCCTTGGGGGTGAAATCGAATTAGAAAATCAGGTTTTACTTGCCTTTTTGGCTCTTAAAGCGCTTTTTTGATATCAAAACTACCAATCAAAGGACAAAGAACATGAAAACCTCCCATTCATTGATGCTCGGAATAGCTTCTGCCTTTATATTTGGTTCAGGAGCAGCGATTGCCCAAGGCAATGTTATCTCTTCTGCTTATGGAAGTGGATATGGTTTTGAAGGGTTTTATGCCGGCGTACTGCTTGGCGGGGTTCTTGATGGCACATCTGCCTATCTGACAGCACCTGATGTAACCGCCATTAATCTTGGTTTGGCTGTCGGGGTGAACTTTTACCTTACCGAAAGCATTATTGGTGGCCTTGAAATTCAGGGTGGCGCAAATATTGGCACCACAGCAACAACATTTGACGCACTCGCCCTAGCAAGACTTGGCTTTGCTCCCGGTGATGACTTCATGGTTTATGGAGTTGCGGGTCTTGGTACGGTTGGCGCAACCGGCGTTTATGCCTTTGGTGGTGGCGTCGAGGCCGCGGTAACTCAGTCAATTGCTGTAAGAGGCGAAGTTCTCGGGCTTGGCCAGTGGGGCGCCGCGCCAAACGCCGTTAAAGCTACTGCTGGCGTTATCTGGCGTATGCAATAATTCACCCATATATTTACTAAAAATATTGAAGGGGGCTGTCAAAGCCCTCTTTTTTTATACGGGTTTGATATTATAGCGAAAAAATTAACGTATAAAAACCAAAATTTTGCACCAGGTTTTTCCAAAAGACCTTGCAACACAGTTGCCCCTGAGTTAAGCCGTTTGCAGCATGATTTGCCACTGGATTCTAGGATTGTTTCTTGTGTCTTATCTCATGTGATCATCAATTTGTGCAGTTCAATAACTGTTAAAGTTTGACTGCCACTTGGTGACTACCAATGCTTGGTGAATACCTTGGCGAGTGCCCTGGTGATTGCCAATGCTTGGCGTACTCAACTGGGGGAGCTGGCTTTTAGCATGAATGAATTGTTGTTGGGCTACTTACCAATCATAATATTTTTGGCGTTAAGCGCCGTTATCGGGCTGGCTTTGCTCGTTGCCCCTTTTGCAATTGCGGTGAAAAACCCTGATCCTGAAAAGGTATCGGCCTACGAATGTGGGTTTGATGCATTTGATGATGCAAGAATGAAATTTGACGTCAGATTTTATCTGGTGGCGATTCTCTTTATTATTTTTGATCTTGAAGTGGCGTTTTTGTTCCCTTGGGCAGTGGCGTTTAACTCTGTTGGATGGCTTGGATTTTGGTCAATGATGGCGTTTTTGGCTGTTTTGACCATCGGCTTTATTTATGAGTGGAAAAAGGGTGCTCTGGAATGGGATTAGACGAAAATAACACCACCTTGCAAAATAACGCTACTCTGATCGCGCCGAAGCCAAAGGGTGTTATTGACCCTTCGACCGGTCTTCCGGTTGGTGCAATGGACCCGCAATTTCTTGAAATCAACAATGAACTGGCAGACAAGGGTTTTTTAGTCACCAGTACCGATGAGCTGATTAACTGGGCCCGCACCGGTTCGCTGATGTGGATGTCGTTTGGTCTGGCCTGTTGCGCGGTTGAAATGATGCAGATCGTCATGCCCCGTTATGATTGCGAGAGGTTTGGTTTTGCCCCTCGTGGTTCTCCGCGCCAGTCTGATGTGATGATTATTTCGGGCACCCTGACCAATAAGATGGCTCCGGCATTGCGCAAGGTTTACGACCAGATGCCAGAACCCAGATATGTGATTTCCATGGGGTCATGTGCCAATGGGGGTGGCTATTATTATTATTCCTATTCAGTTGTGCGTGGATGCGATCGCATTGTTCCGGTCGACATTTATGTTCCCGGATGCCCGCCAACTGCCGAGGCTTTGTTATACGGGGTGTTGCTGCTGCAAAAGAAAATTCGCCGCACCGGCACTATTGAAAGATAAATCTTATGTCCAATGACAGCCTGAACAGTGATACTGACAGCTTGAACAGTGATGAAGATAAAACCGATGCCTTAAACGAAATCGGTGAATACCTTTCCCAAAAACTTCCAGAATCAATTTCTGAGCATTTTATTTCTTATGGCGACCTTACGGTTGAGGTTCGCCGTGAAGATATTGTGGCCGTCATTCGTTTGTTGCGGGAGGATTTGCGGCTGCGCTTTATTTCTCTGGTTGATATTTGCGGGGTTGATTTTCCAGGCCGTCTGAAACGTTTTGAGGTGGTTTATCACTTGCTCAGCCCCACGAGAAACCTAAGGGTCCGCATTAAGGTTTCAACCAGCGAAACTGACCCTGTCCCTTCGATTACTGAAGTTTTTGCCGGTGCCGTCTGGTACGAGCGTGAAGCCTATGACATGTTTGGTATTTTGTTTTCAGGGCACCCGGATTTGCGCCGTTTGCTGACTGATTATGGCTTTGATGGCTATCCGTTACGAAAAGATTTCCCCACCACCGGCTATGTGGAATTGCGCTATGACGAAGAGCGCAGGAAAGTGGTTTATGAGCCGGTTAAACTGGCTCAGGAATTTCGTACCTTTGATTATCTTTCTCCATGGGAAGGCACAGATTATGTGC
>QIIJ01000093.1 GCA_003232595.1 Aurantimonadaceae bacterium
CTATTCTGTACAGCGGGCTTCTCACACCCATACAAACCAGAAATTGCCAGACCAAATTGATGAACATTATCAGTAACAAGAACCTGAAACCTGTCGACATCGAACCGGCGCTTTGCCCGGAAGGACGAATTTCCCGACCGACCCGGGAATTTGAAGGCCGGCAGATCGTCGACATTTCCACCTACACGCCCTATTTCCTTTCTGCCGTAAACAACGCTCTTTCCCGTGGTGCATCGCAGCGCTATTTGAAGATGTTTGGTGTTGGCATTGTCGAATGGCGGGTTATCTCGATGCTGGCAATTGAACCACGCATTCCCGCTTCACGAATATGCGATGTGATTTACCTCGACAAAGGTGGGACAAGCCGCGCTTTGAAACGGTTGTTTAAGCAAAAACTTCTGCAGTTTGAGGCTTCGCGAACCGATCCCAGAAGAAAGTTATGGTGGTTGAGCCCGAGCGGTCATGACCTTCATGATCAGATATTATCGGTTGCGCTGGAGCGGGAACAGATATTGATCGAAGGGGTGGAACCGCAAGACCTTGAAGTCTTCCTGAAAGTTATCCGTCTGATGCGCCGGAATGTGGATCAACTGGAAAAAGGTGATTGACGCAGGAACTTTGTGACTACTTTTTCAAGGTAAACCGGAAATCGCAATGGCTGGCACCTTTCATGATGGTTTGCGTGCGTTCCAGTTTTATATCCGGGTTATAGCCAACACAAAACGAGCCATCACGATTACACGACAACAGATGACCAATGTCTGCCAGCCCCATTTCGCGATACATTTGCGAATAGGTGCATTTTTTGATGTTAAAATCCAGCTGTTCCTTTGAACGATGCAAGATATCCACTTCCAGAACCCCGTCCAGCTCCCACAAGGGGATCAGATCAGCAAAGTCCTCAAGGTCCGGATTTTCCTTTCCTTCTCCGCGCATTGATTTTCCCTGGGCGACCGCTGATTTTGAAACAGCCCTGCCGATGATTTCCTGGGCCTCTTCCTTCCCGTGCCGCTCTACGGCAATATCGTAGACGTCCTTTAAAATGGCGGCTTCAATTCGCCGTAGTTCCAGCATTGAGATTTTACTCATTCAAGTGTCCTTCAGTGTTGGTGCCGACCCTGCTCAGATAGGCAGCGGGCCCAAATTCAGTTGGCTGATGTCAAGCTTGTTTTCTTCAAACACCACCAGACAGCCACAGGCCTGGGATGGGGGCAATACTATGGCGGAACCCGGTTTTAACGGCTCAAAGCCATTGTCTTTCAACAGATCTTCCAGGTTGCTTATTGATCTGACCGACACGGAAATACCGGCAATATGATCTTCATTGCGGGCGATCTCAACGCCGGGATAATGATTGCTGTAATTCTCACGATCGAAAATATGCAGTTCAACTACACCACGGGTAACAACGACCGGTGCATTTTGGTCTTCCCGCTCGGAAACTGCTGCTGCC
Organism: Aurantimonadaceae bacterium; assembly: GCA_003232595.1. GTDB lineage: Bacteria > Pseudomonadota > Alphaproteobacteria > Rhizobiales > Rhizobiaceae > SZUA-100. The sequence continues at coordinate 1,454 of QIIJ01000093.1, forward strand.
CAGTTTGTCGCAAAATGATTGGCTGCCTCCTGCGGGTTTTCCGAAATTGCGATTACTTTTTTGAGCAACAGGCCACCGTTTTTGTGCTCGACAAAATCCTGACGCAAATAGTGCTGTGGCGTTTTGTGCTGGCAGGCAATCCAGTAAAAAGGTGCCTGTCCGACAGATGGCAATACGATTGAAAATTCAAGATCAAGCACTTCCCCGGATGGAAGGGTCCAGTTGCGCTCTCCATCTATCACCGGTGAGACGTCCAGTCCTGCATCAGATAATTCGCTCCGGGTTTTTTCAGCACTTTCGGTTGCCATAACCATCAATACCGGACGGTCCGGCCCGCTGAGCGCCTGGACCATTGCGGGCGGTGCCAGTTCTGCATCTTCAAGCGACATGAGTTCAATAAAGTTGGGCGAATTTCTGCGACCGCCACCAAAACAAATCAACCGGTTGCTGAGCCCGGGCAGCTGGCCGCGAGGAGTTGTGGTGAACCCCATACGTGAGAAGGTGTCCGCTGCACTCGCATTGTCACCGACCGACAGCATAATATGGTCAATATCAAATATGGCTTTGTCCATGTGCACGGTTTCCTGAATTATTCGGCAAGGCGGTGGAACTGCGGTTGAGTGTTAACAACCATCTATATGCATGTATGACATTGCGGAACAAATCCGGTTCAGGAACGAAACCGCCCCTTGCTTCCATCCTGAACCGGTATGGATCACTGGATCCTCAGGAAATTTATCGGAGCTGCCGGGGTATGTCAATAATGTTGACTATGGCGATGATTTCACGCCCTTCTTTTGCGGTCGTGAGGATGCGAGATTATTGGCCGGATGTTCTTTGCATGTTTGATTGACAACAGCAGCTGGCGAAACTGTTCGAGCCCGGCCGTGCCAACAACATCGGATATGTCTTTTTCAGCGCGGCTTAGTGCGGCAATGCCGCAAACAAGCAACTCACGCCCTTCATCGGTAACAGAAACAATCCGGTTACGCTTGTCGATCGGGTCATTGGACCAGACAAGAAAACCATGTTCAATAAATCCGGCAACCAGCTTGCTCATTGCCTGTTTTGAAATTCCGGCCTGTTTTGCCATGTCTGTGATTCGGGTGCCCTCAAGCCGCATCGTGCGCATCACATGCGCATCCGCTGATTTTATCATCGGGTAGTTGGACTGGCGCAGATACATCATCGCCTGTATATCAAAGAAAAAATGAACATCTTCAATCAACCGGCCGAGATTGGTCTGACGAAGGTGCTCAAAATCCTCATTGGATATTGAGGGGCTGTTTTCTGGATGCATTTTTTTAAAACCCAAATTTGGCCAAAGGCCTGCTCAAAACGGTAGAGCTTTGTCGTTGCATTTGTTTATTCACTCTTCTGATTGTCGTTTAAATATTGCTGCAGATCATCAGGAATTGGCATGGTTTTGCTCAGTTCAATATTGGCGCCACCGGTATTTCCCTTTGGCACTTTGCCGAGCGCGGAGCCAATCATTCCCAGCGGAATTCTGATTAGCTGCCCTTTTATTTCCTTGAAATTACCGGTTCTAAGGCCAATAAAAAACATCCAGATATGGGTTCGTACGTGCGGCAAAACATAAAATTGCCCCAATACATGGGCGCGCTCAAAATGAGTGAACGCCTGTTCATACTGCCCTTTGAAAAAGAGCCGCCTTCCCAAGGACATTTCATCTTTAAACGCCTTTTTCAATCTACTGTTCATCACACCCTCCCGAAAATTGGTATTGGCCGGTGAAAACCGGAATTGTCTTAATATGGCATTGTATCGTATTTTGGTGCAAGCTGCCGGTACTTGCCGGATCGCCCGTTTTCACTCGTATGGAATTGACAGTCAATAATGTTGACGATATATACTGGATTTCCCGGTCCCCGGTCAAGGGCACGTTTCATTCAAGCGCCATGATTCAAAGCATATATGTGGTGGTGTATGACAAACTCAATATTGCGGGTGCCAACATTGGTATCAAACATGCAGGTGAATTAACCAACAAGGGCTGAAAACCTGTTTCGGAACCGTTTGTTCCGAATCCGACCAAGGCAACCAAATACAAAAGATATAATGCAAAGGAGATCAATTGTGAGCAGCAACGGAAAAAAGAGCGCACTTGAATTTGACACACCGGGACGGGGAAGGATTTATAATTCAATTGTCGAAACGGTTGGCAATACACCCCTGGTAAGAGCGCCTGGCCTGACCAAAGATCAGGGTCTTGTTGGAGACCTGGTGCTGAAACTTGAGTTTTTCAATCCAATATCGAGCGTCAAGGACCGTATTGGTGTGGGCATGATACTTGACCTGGAGCAGGCGGGTAAAATTTCCCC
>QIIJ01000384.1 GCA_003232595.1 Aurantimonadaceae bacterium
ATAAAGATGATTGGTGTATTCCATTTCGCGCTCAGCCATTTTAACGCTGGGCCCTTGGCACCGTCATTGGTAACAAGCGGGTAGGGGATATCGAGACTTGCCAGATAGTCCCGTCGTAAATCGCCATATTTTGCAGGAAGATTGGTTAGAAGAACTATATCGAAGTCATCGTTCATCTGTCTCAACACACTGTCTGCATGTTCCACCAGTTGCTGACGGGCGGCCTGTTCTTCAAACAATATTTCAAGCGTGGCCCACACCTCCTCTGAGCCGGCCTCTTCTCCGTTGTCTAAACGGAAGATATTACCGTTTAACCGGACCGTTTTTTTGCGTAGATCCAGTCCGCGCTCGGCAAGCAATACCTCAAGTGGTGCAACCAGATGAAGGATAACCTCATCCACATCACAAACCACCAAAGGGCGGTTCGAGGGTAACACAATTGCGCAAGGGTTGCAGCTTCAGGCATGATCTTGCTCCAGGGGTTCAAGTATATTGCGAGCCTTTACAATATTTTCCGGGGCAATATCGATGGCTTCACCAAGGGCAATCAGTGATGGTTCATGGGCGATGAAAAAATCGAGGACACCGACCAGAAATCCTCGCTCGCTCGCAGCATCCCGAAACTGATCTGGCGCAATGCCGGTTATGCCGACAAACCGTTCCAGCAATTTGCTATCACTGGCCAGATATTGCAACGCATTTATCGCCACATACTCTGCGCCCTCGTGGCCATCTTGCCCACATCCGCTTTCTTCTGCTGTTGGCTTGAAATGCATTATGTTTCGTTTGCCTTTTCGAAAGGAAATTGGATTATAAATTAGCATAGAACCAAGGGAAGAATATCGCGCGCACAGATTCGCGCAAGGGACTGGTCGCTATTATGCCAAAATCGGTACTGATTGTGGAAGATAATGAGCTTAACATGAAGCTTTTTAACGACCTTCTGGAAGCCAAGGGCTACGAGACTATCCAGACCAGAAACGGGCTGGAAGCACTGGATCTTGCCCGCCAGCACCGACCCGATCTGATTTTGATGGATATACAATTGCCGGAAGTCTCGGGTCTTGAAGTCACCAAGTGGCTCAAGGAAGACGATGATCTTCACACGATACCTGTAATTGCCGTGACCGCATTTGCTATGAAGGGTGATGAGGAGCGTATTCGTCAGGGAGGCTGTGAAGCCTATATTTCAAAGCCCATATCTGTTGTGAAGTTTCTGGAAACAGTAAAGTCATATATCGGCGATGGCTGATGTTGAACATGAAAGAAAGTAGCCTGGAATTGTTGAGTGGAGTAAGTTTGCTATGACCGCGCGCGTATTGGTGGTTGATGATATAGCAGCAAATGTAAAGCTGCTTGAGGCCCGGTTGATGGCTGCCTATTTTCAGGTGATTTCTGCCAATAGCGGGCAGGAGGCGCTTGATATCTGTGCACGCAGCCCAATTGATATTGTGCTGCTTGACGTGATGATGCCCGGTATGGATGGCTTTGAAGTATGCCAGCGCCTCAAGGCAGACCCGAATACTGCACATATTCCCGTTGTAATGGTGACAGCACTTGATCAACCTTCTGACAAAGTGTCCGGACTGGAGGCTGGTGCCGATGATTTTTTGACCAAGCCGGTCAATGATCTGGCGCTGACAACCAGGGTAAAAAGCCTGGTTCGGCTGAAAATGGTCACAGATGAATTGCGCCTGCGTGCAGATGCCGGTACCGATATGGGAATTGATCAGTTACTTGTTGCCGGTATTGATGATAAAATCGGTGAAAGAGGCCGGGTTCTGGTGGTTGACGATCGCGTCTCATCATATGAACGGTTGGTGAAAACTCTCTCACTTGAGCATGATGTGACGGTGATAACCGATCCCCAGGAGGCGCTGTTTTCTGCTGCCGAAGACGGTTATGAACTGGTGGTAATGTCGACCGGGCTCGAAAATTTTGACGTCCTGCGGCTTTGTTCGCAATTGCGCTCGCTCAGCCGGACTCGAATGCTGCCATTGCTGCTGGTGGCTAATCCCGGCGAGGACGCAATGCTGATCCGGGCCATAGACATGGGTGTCAACGACTATATCCTGCGGCCGGTCGATCAAAATGAACTCGTTGCACGTGTTCGTACCCAGATCAAACGCAGCCGATACAATGAAAGATTGCGCGAAAGTGTGCAGCAGACTGTGGAAATGGCAATCAGGGATGGGCTAACCGGTCTCAACAATCGTCGATATTTCGACAGCCACCTTGAATCAGCTTTTGACAAGGCTCAATCCGGCGGTAAACCACTATCCGTGCTGATAGTCGATATCGACCATTTCAAACAGGTTAACGATGTGCACGGTCATGAGGCCGGTGATGATGTTTTGCGTGAATTTGCCAAGCGCATCGGCAAGAATGTCCGAAATCTGGACATGGCGTGCCGCTATGGCGGCGAGGAATTTGTGCTGTTGATGCCCGAAACAGATATTGAACTGGCGTGCATTGTCGCAGAAAGGATGCGCCGTGAAATTGCGGCTCACCCGTTTATTATTGATGGTGGCACGAAACAAATCAATATTACCGTGAGCGTTGGCGCTGCCTGCATAGACGGAAACAGTGACAGCAAAAAAGCATTGATGAAACGAGCTGATGATGCACTGTATTCTGCGAAGCGCAACGGTCGCAATCAGGTTGTGTCAGATGCCGCATAACTGTGTCTGGACTGTTAACGATGTTTGTTTAGGTTAACCTTTTACTAACAAACAATAAATCGGGCTGCCAACCCCATATTTGATTGCATTCCTGTGCATAAGAGATCATCTAATCCATATCACAGCTGGCATGGTAATTGTACTGATTTTCTGTGTTTGTTGTTGACGCCAATGCAATCTGTTCAGGTCCGCCGCATTTCCTGAACCTGCATGGCCGGTCGGTCGGTGTTGACGTGAGTACCTCCTCGTAACTTGGTCAACCCGGCCGATCATTTATTATCCATTAACTCATGGCTAATTGCAGGTTTTCCTCAACCTTGTCGAGAAAGCCTGTTGTCGACAACCACTTCTGATCTGGTCCGATAAGCAGGGCAAGGTCCTTGGTCATATGACCGGATTCAACCGTATCAATGCAGACTTTTTCAAGTGTTGCAGCGAAGTCAGCCAGGGCCTGATTGTCGTCAAGTTTTGCCCGGTGGTTCAGCCCTCGGGTCCATGCAAAGATTGAAGCAATCGAATTGGTTGAGGTTTCCTCACCTTTTTGGTGCTGGCGGTAGTGCCGTGTCACGGTGCCGTGGGCGGCTTCCGATTCAACGGTCTTTCCGTCTGGTGTCGCGAGAACCGATGTCATCAGACCCAGTGATCCAAATCCCTGAGCAACAATATCTGATTGTACATCGCCATCATAGTTTTTGCAGGCCCATACATAACCGCCTGACCATTTCAGTGCGGCTGCAACCATGTCGTCGATCAACCGGTGTTCATACCACAGTTTGTGCTCTTCGAATTGCGTTTTGAATTCGCTTTCGTAAACTTCTTCGAATATATCCTTGAAACGCCCGTCATAGATTTTCATGATGGTGTTTTTGGTTGACAGATAGACCGGAACCTTGCGCTGAAGCCCGTAATTCAGGGATGCGCGGGCAAAGTCGTATATTGAGTTGTCAAGATTGTACATGCCCATGGCAATACCTGCAGAAGGTGCATCGAATACGTCATATTCCTGTGTTGTGCCATCTTCACCGACGAACTTCATTGTTACTTTGCCCTTGCCGGGAAACTTGAAATCTGTCGCGCGGTACTGATCACCAAAGGCATGACGGCCAACGATGATAGGTTTGGTCCAGCCCGGCACCAGCCGTGGCACGTTTTTCATGATGATTGGTTCGCGAAAAATCACCCCGCCCAATATGTTGCGGATCGTACCATTCGGCGAGCGCCACATTTTTTTCAGCCCGAATTCTTCAACCCTGGCTTCATCAGGTGTAATCGTTGCGCATTTAACACCAACACCGTGCTTTTTGATTGCATTGGCTGCATCTATGGTGATCTGGTCATCGGATGCATCGCGAGCCTCAATCCCCAGGTCATAATACTCAAGATCAATGTCGATATAAGGGTGGATCAGCTTGTCTTTGATAAACTGCCAGATAATCCGGGTCATTTCGTC
>QIIJ01000055.1 GCA_003232595.1 Aurantimonadaceae bacterium
AAAAAAAAGAGCCGAATTAACGGCTCTTGAGAGTTAACAGGGAGGTTCATTCGAATGGAAAAAGATTTCCATGAATGGGTCCAGATAACTGGATGGGTATAGTTAACACATATAAGATTAACAGAGTGTTAACAAATGCACTTGTTAGCACGGCTTTAACTATCAATCGACCCATTTTGCTACAAAACTGCTTAATACTGGTAATAATTCTTGATATCAAACACGAAAAATAGAAATCTGGAAGTTATAAATGAGTGACCTGTTTGACGATTTACCTGCCAGAATGCAGGCAATTTCAATTTCCAGACCCGGCGGGCCCGAGGTTCTGGAATTGCGCGAACATGACCTTCCGCGGCCAGGTGGTGGTCAATTATTGATCAAAATCGCCGCAGCAGGTGTAAATCGTCCAGATATGTTACAGCGTCAGGGCGCCTATCCGCCGCCGCCAGGTGCACCGGAAATTCCAGGGCTTGAGATTGCCGGCACGGTTGTGGCTACCGGCAATGGTGCTGAGCGGTTTGATCTTGGGGCAAAGGTTACCGCTTTGGTGCCGGGGGGTGGATATGGCGAATATGCCTGTGTTGACGCCAGCAATGCGTTACCGGTTCCTGAGGGACTATCGATGATTGAGGCAGCGGCATTGCCGGAGACCTTTTTTACGGTCTGGCACAATGTGTTTCAACGCGGGAAACTGAAAACCGGTGAGCGGTTTTTGGTCCATGGCGGTTCGTCCGGTATTGGCACGACCGCTATTCAACTGGCCAAGGCATTTGGTGCGGTAGTCTACACAACCGCTGGTTCGACCGATAAATGTGCTGCCTGCACTGCGCTTGGAGCAGATCATGCGATTAATTATCGCGATGAGGATTTTGTCGAGGTCATCAAGGACAAAACCGGTGGCGGGGGTGTTGATGTCATTCTCGATATGGTGGGTGGCGATTATATCCATCGCAATTATTCCGCTGCCGCCATGGACGGGCGCATTGTCCAAATTGCCTTTTTGGGCGGGGCAAAGGCCGAGGTTAATTTTGCCCAGTTGATGATGAAGCGGCTTGTGCATACCGGTTCAACGCTGCGGGCAAGAAGCATTGAATTCAAGGCGATTATTGCCCGCGAACTTGAAGAGCAGGTCTGGCCTTTGCTGGAAGGCGGCAAGATCAAACCTGTCATGGATGAGATTTTTCCATTGAATGATGCAAGTGCCGCCCATGCCCGGATGGAAGAAGGGCAGCATATCGGGAAAATTGTTCTGGAAGTAGACAAAGCGCAGAATTGACAATTGCCAAAACCGGTTAATGGCGTTATAGGACGGATAATTCCTGAACATCGTGGCGCATCCACGGCTCTTCCAAAACCGGTCGAGCAAACACTCCAGCTGTATCACCGGGTCCATCCTGGGCCCTACCCAATGAGGACTTGAACGAGATGTCAAATACACTATTGATGCCCAAGGCAACGGCCGTCTGGCTTGTCGACAATACGGCCTTGACCTTCAAACAGATAGCTGATTTTTGCGCTCTCCATCCGCTTGAGGTTAAATCCATTGCCGATGGTGATTCTGCACAAGGCATCAAGGGGCTTGATCCGCTCGCGACCGGCCAGATTGCCCGTGAAGAACTCGACAAGGCGCTGGCTGACGAGGACCACAAGCTGGTTCTTGCAGAAGCCAAGGTGAAGGTGCCGGAATTGAAGAAAAAAGGTCCGCGTTATACACCTGTCTCCAAACGCCAGGACAGGCCCAACGCCATCCTGTGGCTGGTGCGCAACCATGCGGAATTAAAAAATTCACAGATTATCCGCCTTGTGGGTACGACAAAATCAACCATTGACGCCATTCGTGACCGTACTCACTGGAATTCGGCCAATCTGCAGCCGCTTGATCCGGTAAGCCTTGGCCTTTCAACCCAGATCGACCTTGATTTTGAAGTACAGAAGGCGGAGAAATATTTGCCAAAACCGGTTGAGGGCGCTGAAGATACATTGCTGCCCGCAAGTGAAACCCAGGAAATTGCACCGGCTGCAGATGTCGCTGCGGAAGAGAACTTTGATGCCGCATCTGTATTCAAGAACTTCCCGGGTAGCGATGATGTTGCTGATGAAAGTGGTGGTGACAGCGATGAAACCAAAGTGGACGCAGAAAGCGGTTCTTGAACCTGCAAGGCTGGTTACCAGCCACCGCCGCCGCCACCACCACCGCCACCACCGGAAAATCCGCCGCCACCACTTGATCCTGAGCTTGACGGTGGGCTGGCTGTAGCCATACCGGCTGACACGGCACCAACAATGCCGGATGTGGTGGAAGCAAGATTGCTCGTCCGCCAGCCGGAGGAACCGCGATACCAGCTTGGTTGATAGTTGGAACCCTGATCATCGGGCGGTGTGGTTTTTGCCAATTCGCTTTCAAAAGCCTCCGACCAGGGTTTTTCAACGCCAAGACCAATGGCATAAGGCAGGAGTTTCTCGAATGTTTCAGCGGTTACATCGGGTGCGTCGATCATGTTCATACGGTCAGCTTCTGCGACCTGAAGATACATTTTAAAACCGTCAATGGCGTCCATCATTTGACGGCCAAGCACTGTTGGTGCACGCAGCAGATGCAGGAATGCGACATTGATGACCCCAAGTGCAACAGCGCAAAAAAGAACCCAGGAGGGGACAGTGTCAATGCCAAGGGTAAATACCAGCGAGGCCACAAGTATCCCTGTGCCCAGGACAATCACCAGGCCATCAATCCAGATTGAATCACCCCCCGGCAGCCAGTTGGAGAGCCTGCGAAACCCCATTGACAAAAACAGTGACCCGGCAACAGCCATTCCGGCCAGCATAACCATCAGGATGGCTGTTGATTCTTCCTGTATGAGAAACACGGATACCAGGAGCGTAACAGCTGAAGCTATCGCACCGATCAGAAACCAGCCGTAGTTGTTTTTGAAAAACACATTGCTGTGTTCTGAAAGCAGCGCAGATTTAAACTTCGACCGGGCGGCCTGAACATACGGGTAGCTTGATTGACGGAATGTCAGGGCATCGCCGTCGCCGAGCAGTTGTTGGTGAATTGCTTTTTCGCCCGTTGCCATTGGCGCTTTTGCCGGTTCCCCGCTCCTGCGTATGATCAGGTCTTCGCCTTCGTCATCCATGGATATATGACCCTTGACGGCCAGCGAAACCAGAGCGGAAATAAACGGTTTTGTCGCGCCCGAACTGGCCTTGCGGAATCCCATATAATGGAGATAGCTGACTGCTGCGGGTGATAGGTCGCCCGGCGGTTTGAAACGCGGAAATATCGGTCCGCCTTCCGGGTCGCGACCTATCCAGCGCCAGACAATATAGAAATAGGCGGCAATCGACAAAGTGCCGGCAAGCAGCAGGACATAGGCAATGTTGTCCCATAACCACCATAGGCGTTTTTCAATGGGGTCTGGTTCCGGCACAGATCCCTTTGGCCAGCCAATGGCCACAGTCAACCCTTTAAACAGCCCAAGCGGATTTATGGTTTCAAAGGTGATTGTGCCTGTTGTTTCAGAGCGGATGCTGAAATTAGTGCCGCTTTCTCCATAGCGTCCGGTAAAAGCGGCACGGTTGATGATTGCCGTGCCCTCGGGCAATTTTATCCTGGCAATGACCTTGTCGATGACAAAGGCCCAATTGTTGCCGGTGACGTTCCAGTACAGTTCGTCGTAGTTCTCAAAATAACGCAACTGCCTTGTTGTCTCGTAAGTGAGTTTGTAGGTGTATTCGCCGAATTTGAGGAAGGTATTCTTGTCACCTATATAGATGCGTTCAAAAT
>QIIJ01000413.1 GCA_003232595.1 Aurantimonadaceae bacterium
TGAAGTTCAATCACGTTGCTATAGCGGCGTATTTAAACTTGTTCAATGGGCAAAGGAGGTCTGGCTACACTGTAATGTGGTTACCCGGCTTCATCACCTGCACAATTTTCGCACCATCTTCCATTGCTGTGACAAATTTTTCAGCTGTCTGGTCAATGATCGGGAATGACCCGTAGTGGGCGGGAATAATCGTTTCAAATTTAAAATACCGCCGACATGCGAGGGCTGCAACCGCACCACCCATGGTGAAACGATCACCGACAGGCACGATACCAATTTGCGGTTGGTGCAACTCCTGGACCAGAGCCATATCACCAAAAATGTCTGTATCACCCATATGATAGACAGATTTTTCCCCATCGATATGTAAAACAACACCGTTTGAATTGCCAAGCGAATGGGAAATGCCATCTTCGCCGACCTGTGCGGATGAATGTATAGCCTGGACAAAACTGACCGAAAACCCGTCGTGAAATACAGTTCCACCGGTGTTGGTCGGGTCAATCTTTTCAAGCCCCTTGTTGGCAAGCCACATGCATAGATCGAAGTTACTGATCACAGTCGCGCCAGTTTTTCCGGCAATTTCAAGTGTATCGCCGACATGGTCGAAATGACCATGGGTGAGAACTATGTGGGTGGTTCCCTCCATCGCAGCATCTGCCTCTGCCTCGCTTAACAGACCATCGAACCACGGTGTTTTTTTCAAGAGAGGATCTATCAAAACTTTGGAGTTGCCAAATTCCAGGCCAAATGCGGAATGCCCATACCATGTGAGTTTCATATCGAAATCTCCAATTTACCTGTGGCTGCGAATATTGTACCACACGGCACAAACCAACAATACATCGTACTTTGAAAAGAGCCTCAGTGGCACCCAGCAATGAAATCGACATTGACCAACTGGCAGAAATAATCAAGCCAGGCCAACGATTAATCGGCCTTGATCTTGGCAGTAAAACGATTGGTATCGCAGTTTCTGATCCGCGCCTGAGTGTTTCAAGCGCGCGGACTACCATTCGCCGCAGCAAGTTTGCTAAAGATGCCAACGTTCTTGTGAAGCTGGCCAAGGAGGAGGAAGCCGCCGCATTTGTGCTTGGGTTACCTCTCAATATGGATGGGTCAGAAGGCCCGCGGGTTCAGTCAACCCGTGCTTTTGCCCGCAATCTTTCGCAGATAACCAATATCCCGGTGCTTTATTGGGATGAACGGTTGACCACAGTCGCAGCCGAACGCTCCATGCTTGAAGCAGATTTGTCTCGACGAAAGAGAGCTGCAAAAGTTGACCAGGTGGCTGCGAGCCTGATCCTCCAGGGGTTTTTGGACAGGCTTTCAGTCATCCGTGCCCAATAGGGTGTAAATGGCCCGAACCAACGAGAAAGCGTCGGAGAAACATAGGGGGATACTGTTGGCCACCAATAGCTGCGTTTGCGCCAGGCAATAAATGTGAATACCAGGACAGTGTCGGTAATAACAGCCTTCAGGATCATCGTCGGCAAATCTTGCGGTGAAACACCGAGAGCGTTGCTGTAAAGGGCAAATATATGATCATACATTGCTCGGGAAAACATCAGCGTACCAAAATTGATGTCATTAACTGACAATCCGTACCAGATGCCAAACAAAATAATTGGCAATGCCCACAACAGGATCAACGCTCGCACCATTTGGATGATATCTCCGCAATACCAGGTTTTTGCCGGGTTAGTCCCTGCACAAATTCTGCACAGACACATTGCCAATCTGCGCGCCCGCATGCAATGTAAACCATTTGTTAAGGTTAATAGAAATTACCGTGATTGTTGAAATTGTGTTTGTGCAAAACTAAAAAACCTGAGGGAATGCATATTCGACAATTCCTCGGGCATTATATCGGGCATCAAGCATACCATATGTCGTACGCCAGGGGCTACCCAGTCGAGACTCCGTAAATGCATCCGCCAGTTCTCCACCAAATGACCGGCGCAGTGCTGCGGCGGCGGCGGTAAGAGCAAGTTGCTCCGTAAACAGCCTTGCGGAACCCTCGTCATCAAGCGCAACACCGGCGGCAGCCTTAAGCACATCAATCAGATTATCAGATCCTGGACCAAGGTCAGTACGCAGGTTTTCAAGAACCGCATCAAATAAATTGGGGCCCGTTTTCATGACCCGCAAAACATCGAGGCACATCACATTGCCGGATCCTTCCCATATGGCATTGACAGGTGCTTCCCTGTAATAACGGGCTAAATTACCTTCCTCCACATACCCATTACCGCCGAGACACTCCATTGCCTCGCCAATTAACGGTGGTGCGGTTTTACAAACCCAATATTTCACAACAGGCGTCATCAGCCGGGCAAATGCAGCGTCCCCCTGATCAGTCGGCGCGCGGTCAAAAGAAGCCGCTAAACGCAGAGAAAGGGTTATGGCCGCCGTTACATCCAATGTCATATCGGCCAGAACACGGGTCATAAGCGGTTGGTCGATCAGCGCTTTGCCAAACACCTGGCGATAACGACAATGGTGAACCGCTTCACCCAGTGCAGCCTGCATCAAGCCCGCTGAGGTTGTTGCGCAATCAAGCCGGGTCAAGGTCACCATCTCCAGTATAACCTGCATGCCCTTTCCTGCTTCACCCACAAGAAATCCCAACGACTGATCAAATTCAACTTCAGATGAGGCGTTGGAACGGTTGCCAAGTTTGTCTTTCAAGCGTTGAAACCGGAGGCCATTGTCCGTTCCGTCTTCGTGCATCCGCGGTACCAGGAAACAGCTCAATTGCCCGCGATCTGTTTCGTTTTGATCGGCAGTCTGCGCATTTGCCAGCACCAGAAATGCATCACACATGGGTGCCGACATAAACCATTTGTGGCCGCTTATACGCCAATAACCGCCACCAACCTCGACGGCTTTGCTTGTATTGGCCCGAACATCGGTACCACCCTGTTTTTCGGTCATGCCCATACCAATGGTGACGCCCGACTTATGGTGCGGCGGGCGCTGGCTGGAATCATATTTACGCGAGCGGATTTGCGGTAGCCACTGGTCGAGGATTGCTGGGCTGGCCCTAAGGGCAGCAACCGCCGCATTGGTCATGGTCAAAGGGCACAGATGCCCACAGTCGGTTGATGCAGACAACATATATCTGACCGCCCGAACAAAATTACGCATTCCGGTTTCTATGCTGTTATCGTCCCAGATCGAGCAATGAAGGCCACTGGAAATGCCGCGCCTCATCAAGGCATGCCATGCCGGATGATATTCAACAATGTCTATCCGGTTACCCTTTGAATCATGTGTTCGCAGATCAGGCAGCGAACTGTTTGCCAGCCGTGCCAATTCGTCAGCTTCTGCTGACCCGGACCATGCACCAAGCGTGCTGAGCGTATTACGCACTGATTGAGGAAGGTGTTCAGTCAATCGAAGAAGAACAGGATGGCTTTCATAGGCATTATATCCCTGATACAACGGCGACTGATTGAATACATTGTGTGAGCCGGTGGCATTGCTGGTGATATTCCGGCCAGTGGTATTCATATGGCAAGTCCCTGCATTGCTCGCAGATTAAGTTATGCCGATATATCCCGGTCAATGCAATCCGGCAAACCACTCATTCTGTTGATTTGATGTCGCAGATAATTTTGTCAAAATCTGAATTAAACAATCAGGAATACCCTGCAACCAGGCGTGAACACTCCACCGGCTAAAGTCGGTGGCTTCAATTTACGGCTGAAAGCCGGATCGGTCGACCATGCGGTCGACTGGACACCTGTGTCCGCTGTTCCATCTCCCCCTTGTGGGGAGG
>QIIJ01000492.1 GCA_003232595.1 Aurantimonadaceae bacterium
GGGCGGTTGCAAATCTATGACTAACCCGCATCAACCGGTGAAAACTCATTCCGGCAAAGGCTGGGAAGCCACAAAGCCTGGCGATGAATCTACAGCCGAAAGGCGCAGAATTCCGCGGGTTTCATCGTCTCTCGTACCACGTGAGAGCATTGCCGGCGATGCCCTGACACTTGTGATCAGCATCATGACATTTCTGGTCTGTATTACATTTGGTGCGGTAACTCTGGTCAAAGATACAGCCTCATCCTGGCAAAATGATATTGCCCGAGAAATTACCATCCAAATCCGCCCACTCGATGGTGTTGACATGAACGAAATGCTTCAGGCTGCAAAATCTATCGCGGAAAATAGCGCTGGTATTTTGTCTGTTTCCATTATCGATGAGGAAACAACCGCCAGGCTGCTGGAACCATGGCTCGGCAAGGGTCTGAACCTCAAGGATTTGCCGGTCCCGCGACTTCTCAGCATCACAGGCTGGATGGCGGCGCGCGCCCTGATTTCGTAGCACTTCAAAACGAACTGCTCGACAAAGTGCCCGGTGCCAGCCTTGATGACCATCAGGCCTGGTCCAAACGACTGACTACCATGGCTGGTGTAACGATAGCAATTGGCGTTATTGTCATGCTTCTGGTCCTGTCTGCAACGGTACTTACAGTGATCTTCGCCACCCGCGGTGCCATGGCCGGCAATCGTCACATCATAGAAGTTTTGCATCTGGTGGGAGCTGAAGAAAAGTACATCGCCGGACAGTTCCAGCGGCATTTTCTAATGCTGGGCCTCAAAGGTGGTGTGGTTGGCGGTGCAATAGCGGTTTTTGTTTTTCTGTTTGCCGGATTCTGGTTTGGCGTCAACACGGCAACTCCGCAAAGCGATCAGGTAACTGCTTTGTTTGGGTCATTTTCCGTTGGCGCATTTGGTTATATCGGCACTGTGATTATTGTGGTTTTAATTGCCTTGTTCACTGCTCTCACTTCGCGAATTACCGTATTGCGCCATATCTCAATTCTGGATAATTCAACACGCTAGACTGCGTCATGTTTACATGGAAGTAGTCAGGCTGCAAAGAGCAGCCCGGTGCTGATGCACCGCTCTCGCGAAGGCTGGGGCATGGCCCCAAGCCGTGAGCGAAAGCAAACTGGAGCGATTCCATCAAAAGATGAATCGCTCTAAACCCAGTACCTGCTAAATCGCTTCACCTGTCAGCAACCTGGGCGGAACACCGGTCAGATTTTCAATTATGCCGCCTTTATTTCCTGCAGCCTGATTGATAAATCGATCCTTGAGGCCCGGCATACGCTCCACCATGCCAAGACCCACGTCCCGCGCCAACCTGAGCACAGGATTGTCATTCGAAAACAACCTGTTCAGTACATCGGTAACAATGCCCATCTGCACGGTGTCAAAGCGCCGCCATTTTTGATAGCGCTCAAGCACCGACACAAGGCCAATATCCAGTCCGAGGCGATCCGCTTCGACAATAGTTTCAGCAAGAGCTGCAGCATCCTTGAACCCAAGATTAAGGCCCTGCCCGGAAATCGGGTGAATACCGTGGGCCGCATCACCCGCCAGCGCAAATCGATCGCGGACAAATTCTCTCGACAAAGTCAGCCCAAGCGGAAACGCCTTTCGATCACCTTCCACTGATATATCGCCCAGTTTGTGGCCAAAACGCTGCTCCAACTCCAGCTGGAAGGTCAACTCGTCTGCCGCCAGCAACCGTTTGGCATCACGGCTTGATTCCGTCCATACCAGAGAAGAGCGGTTACCCTTCAAAGGCAGGATTGCAAAAGGTCCGGCAGGCAGAAAGTGCTCCTCCGCCACTCCGTTGTGGGGTCTTTCGTGGCTAACGGTAATGACAATGCCCATTTGATCATAGGGCCAGTGAACCGTTCTAATACCCGAGGCGGCCCTCAACCGGGATCGAACTCCGTCCGCCGCAATCAATAATTTGGTTCGAAAAAACTTGCCTGACCCTAACTCCACACGGACTGACGCCGCTTCATTCTCGAAGTGTTCAACACTTTCCTGGTGGATCATATTTATTCCAATCTCCTCAGCCTTGCTGCGCAAAGCCTTTATCAGGGACTTGTTAGGCAGCATATGAGCAAAGGGGCGATTGTCTGATTGTTCCTTGTCATCACCGAATGTCAAATATATCGGGCGTACCACATCACTGGTCCTACTATCGGTAATAATCATTTTGTTGATCGGCTGAGCATCCTTGAGTATTTCCTGCCAGATACCCAGCTGATCCAGCATATTGTTTGCCGCAGCTGCAATGGCAGATGCACGGGTGTCATTGTCAATTGCATCTTTAGGCGCAAGATCAACAACAGTAACGTCCATATGAGGCGCTGCTGACTTGATCGCAACAGCTGTACTTAGTCCCACATACCCACCGCCTGCTATTAGACAATCCACTACCGTTTCAGCTTTCATTTTACCACCCTTCAAATTGCATTCTCAAACACAAGGTCTGTATTCATCATAGCTCGAACCGGCAATATCACATCCTGACTCAGCCCCTTGACTTTAGCCCCTTGACTTTGGAATGACCCACTGGTGCAAATAACGCCACTGATTCACTTGACCATGGAAAATTGTCCAAATGACGTCTGCCGTTAGAGAGCTGCTTGATATTCTTGACCTTGAGCCGCTGGAACACAACCTGTTTCGTGGTCGCAGTCCAAAAACCGGTTGGCAGCGGGTTTTTGGCGGCCAGGTAATCGGCCAGGCCCTTGTGGCAGCACAGCGTACTGTCGATGCTGAGAGAAAAGTACATTCTCTTCACAGCTATTTCATGCTTGGTGGTGATCCCAAAGTACCTATCATCTATGAGGTGGACCGTATTCGCGATGGCGGCTCGTTCACCACGAGGCGGGTGGTTGCTATCCAGCACGGGCATGCAATTTTTTCGATGTCCGCTTCCTTCCAGCGCCATGAGAACGGCCTTGATTTTCAAATTGACATGCCCGATCAACCCGGCCCTGAAACCCTGCTCAATGAAAAGAAAATGAAAGAACAATTCATGCACCAGGCACCGGAACATGTGAAAAAATACTGGCAGCGTGATCGACCCATAGAAATGCGTGCCACCTCGTTTGAGCACTATATTTCAGACAAGAAGCTTGCCGCCGAACAATATGTATGGATACGCGCCACAGCAGAAATTCCGGATGACGCCCCTCTCCAGGCGGCCATTCTTGCCTATGCCTCAGACATGACCCTGCTTGACACGTCGCTGTTTCCCCATGGGCGCAAGGTTTTTGACAAGGATATGCAGGTTGCAAGTCTCGATCATTCGATGTGGTTTCACCGTCCTGTCAACTTGAATGAATGGATACTATTTGCCCAGGACAGCCCAAGTACATCGGGTGCCCGCGGCCTTACCCGAGGCAGTCTTTTTGCACGGGATGGAACGTTGATAGCATCCGTTGCCCAGGAGGGGCTGATCAGGGTTCGCGACCCCGGCAGGGCGCGAAATGCATAGCTGCACATATTTTGAGCAAAAATATCAAATTGATTATAATATAGCCAACTATATGAACTGCAAGCTCTCCAGCCGCACATATTCATAAAAACTCATATAAGTAACAACCGGTTATCGGAATTTCTCGAAACTGGCACAAATCTTGTTTCTATTCTGGCGTCACTGTTGTCTATCCGGCAATTGACATGGAAATTAGCAGGTTGTCGCAGGACAGCCCAACCACAGAATGGAAGAGACAATGAAAATGGTAATGGCCATTATCAAACCGTTCAAGCTCGATGAAGTGCGCGAAGCTCTGACCAAAATTGGCGTTCAGGGTATTACGGTTACCGAGGTCAAAGGTTATGGCCGACAGAAAGGCCACACTGAAATTTATCGCGGTGCAGAATATGCCGTCAACTTTCTGCCGAAACAGAAACTGGAAATTGCTGTTGACGATGGCGATGTTGAAAAAGTCATTGAGGCTGTCGCCGGTGCAGCAAATACCGGCCAGATTGGAGACGGCAAAATCTTTGTTGTTGATCTCGAACAGGCCATGCGCATTCGTACTGGAGAAACAGGTGCAGATGCCCTGTAAACCGCTTAATTCACACATTTTCCTTAAATGAGGCAAATCCAATGAAAAATTCACGTTTCAAGATCGCCGGGCTT
>QIIJ01000592.1 GCA_003232595.1 Aurantimonadaceae bacterium
CTGCAGAACTTTCCCTGCGGCTTGCGCGTTATTTCTGCACAGACAATGACTTTTGGCTGAACCTCCAGCTGACTTCAGATCTTGATCTGGCTAACCATGCAATTGGCCAATCAGTATTCAACACAATCAAACCGAGACTGTGTGCCTGAACCAAAAATCACTGGAAATCATAGGCACTCATCCCGGTCACCATTTCATCAAGCCCGAGCGGCCTGGTAAGTGGCGGGTGGGCACGCGAAAGACAGCCCGGCCGCTCACACAATCGACAGGAAGGACCGATGGGCATGATGCCAAATGTTTCAACCGGTGACTGTCCCGTATCATCGGCGCTGGAATTATCAGCGGGAAGGCTGTCACTGTATACAACATTTTTGCCGACCGCTGCTTCGAATCCCAACAGTAAAGCGGTGCGTCTTGGCCGTTCCCCAAACCCGGCACGCGGGCCCATTACAGTTCTTGCTACAGTGATATATTGATTGTTTTCCGGGGTTATGACCCGTTCGACAAATATCTGGCCGGGATTGGCAAATGCCTGGTGTACAGCAAGTTTTGGGCAATCGCCGCCAAATCTTGTTGATGGAAATCCCCGGGCACCGGCCCGGTGAATGTGGTTTCCCGCCTGATCCACTTCCATCAGGAACATCGGCACGCCGGAATTCTTGCGCCGCTGCAAGGTGATGATACGTGAAACAACCTGCGAAAAGGAAACATTGAACCGGGCGCTGATTATATCAAGATCGTAGCGGCAGTTCGTTGCCATTTCGAGTACCGCGTCATAAGGCATCATCACAGCAAGGGCAGTGTATTTGGCCAGTTCAAACCGGGCAAGGCGGCTTGCCTCTTCAGAAGAAAGCTTGAGATAGGCAACCTCGTCATCGATCCTCTGGCGTTCTGCCAGCAAGACGACTTCGATGGCAATCTCAAGCCGCTGGTCGAGCGCTGACAAGCGTTCACTCAAAAGCAACCGCTGGGAGTGGCGGTCATACTTTTTTCGCCAGTTGGGCATAACCTTGGCGGGCAGGCGCTTTACGCTGATTCCATGGGAAGTGCGCAGCCACTCGCTGAGTGACGCGGTTATGTTTTCATTGGGTTTCAGCAAGCCGACAATACGATTGGCGGCATCTTCCAGCGCAGCAAAATGAGCGGGTGATGTCTCAAATTTCGCCCGAACTTCATCAATCGGTAATCTTGTATCATCAGGCAAGGTCTGGTAGCCGGATTTGTTGAGAAGTTTTGTCACATCGGAAAGTCGATCGAGAGATTCCCGATAGGCACGGTGCAGTTTGGTTATCGCTGCCGCCGCATTGGGTGCACTTTCGGCCAGTTCCACAATTTCACTGTCGCCAGGCAATTCACCTTCCAACAAGGGGTCGGAAAACACCTCCTTCAATGCTGCAACCGAACTGGCATCACCACCCCCTTCCAGTTCCTCAGGATTGATATTGAAAACACTTGCAAGTTTTAGCACCAGTTGAACAGTCAATGGACGCTGGTTGCGCTCCAGAAGATTGAGATAACTCGGTGAAATATTCAGTTTTCCGGCCATTGCGGTCTGAGTGAGACCCAGCGAAGCCCGTATTCTGCGAATGCGTGGTCCGGCAAATATTTTTTGTACGCTCATGGCTAATCTCAAAGTCGAAAAGATATTATATTGCCGGATTATGACAATATTTACAACTTAACAAATCATTGTTGTAAAGTCACACACAATGCCACCCGAATCCCGACAGGAAATAGGTTCCCGTTTCGCAAGAATTGGTTTAGAAGCCAGATCAGAAATTGAGTTTCAGATTATTGGAGAGATCACATGAGTGAAAAACCCGGATCGCCTGCCGCAAAGGCCAAGGAGCGGGCTGAAGAACAATCCTCATCGATGAATGATGAGCAACAGGCAGCAATTCGCTCTCTGGCGAATGACTTGCACAGACTGAATTACTCGGTAATGAAAGCGGTCGAAGCCGGAGTCAGTGTTGAACTTGTACGCTCAGCACGCCATCACGGCGGAGACGGCAATTGGGGCGATCTTCTCATTCCGGTGATAGTAAAAAGCTGACGTGACTGAAATCTGAGGTTTGCAGATTGGAACCATTTCGGTTTGGACGCAAATTATTTCTAACTGGAGAATAATCCGTTTTCAGAAGCCAGTTGATTGGAAAGCTCCTCGATTGCCTGTTCCAATTCGACTTTTTGCTGATTCAGAGCCGCAAGTTTTTCCTGGAACAAATGTCTTGAAGACGAAAGAGGGTTTTTCAGATTGTCTTTGCCAGAATCAAACAGGCTCAGCAGCTCCCTGATTTCCAGCAATGAAAAGCCAACTTTCTTACTGAACAATATCAACTTCAACCGGTTTCGATCAGAATCACTATAGATGCGCGTTGTGCCACTCCTCCTGGGAGTCACCAGCCCCTTGTCTTCGTAAAAACGCAGTGTTCGCAATGTTACATTAAATTCACGGGCCAAATCCCCAATCCGGTATACATTTTCTGAGCCACCCGCAGACTCATCTGACATTCGGTCAGTCGCAGATAATGAATAAGAGAAATCGCGTGTCATTGTTGCAAACTCCAGCTACTTGTTTTCGCGCGAATCCGGCGTTGTGAACCCACCCGAAACCAAATTATTGCAAGTTTGAAAGTTTTTCAAGCCACACTTTGTCACGTTAATATCCTGTTAACCAAACGACAGGGGGCATCGACATGAAAGACTTAAACCCACCCATTCCCCCATTTTGGATTCATGCGCAGCTCTATTCATGCGCCCCAAGGGATGATTGGAGCTGAGAAGCGGCCAATAAAATTCCGGGAAATCGTATATCCGGTAAATTCAAGAATGATACACGAATTTAACTGGTTGAGTTTAAAGTTAACCAAATTACCAGCCAAAGGTTAAAAAAAATGGTGTTGGCGGCGTATTTCGTTAACCTTTTGTCGATTTGTTAACCCGCTGTTTACCTTGATTGTTGAAATATTGCTTTGGAATACGTGCTGTAAGAGTCGGAATTTCTGTGCGGTTAACTGGCGGAGCCGGGATAATTCGATGAAAAATCGTTCAACCTCAAGCAATGACGGGCAAGATGCAAAGATTTCCGTGTTGCCCGATGAACGTTTTTCCAAAGCAGACCGGCGTCAGAATTTTGATGAAGCCGCACGTTATGAAATCGAGGGACTGGATTGTGCAAATCGCAGCTCTGACAAGAATAAATTAGCCGGTCGGCAGCGAAGACCAAATTCCACTGGCTCGGATTACTCAGGGAAAAATACAGAATGAACAATTCACGGTCGCATTTTGACGCTATTCTCGACAGGAGGAACATGTCAGGTGGCGAGCGCCTTGCTTCCCTGAATCGCTCGATTGAATCTATAGAACGCAAACTCAATGAGATCAGCAATACAGCCACATCTCAAATACCAGATGCCCATCAGGGAGCCCCATCGGTAACTGCCAAGGTTGAGGATATCGAGCGCCGGTTGCGGGCACTGAACTCCGGGCCGACAGTTACTGCTCGCCCTGCCCCCCAGCCAAATCCGGGTGATAAACATCAATTCTCCAGCAATAACACCCGCCCGCTGCCGGAATTTGCAATGGCGGAGATTGCAGAACGAAAACGTTCCTTGAATAATGCAAGTGTCAGTCAGGGCCATGACAACATGGTGCCCGGAAACAATGCAGGTTACGTTGCCCCATATTCTGCTCCGACACCTGACATTTCCAGTGAGCTGCACGCGCTTAATGAAAAAATCGATAATTTGCAGA
>QIIJ01000414.1 GCA_003232595.1 Aurantimonadaceae bacterium
GTTGTCGTAAGACCCGAAATGGATTCAAAAAAAGCGTCCGTGTAAGTCGGTACTATGCCTGACCAGTAAAACGGCAAGGCACCAAAACTACTGAGCGCAATCCATACCGTAACAGTCATGACAAAGGCCTGACGGGTTGTCATGTCCCTGGGAATGCCGCGCGCGCTGAGGAACAGCCCCAGACCAACCAGCAGTGTCAGACCACTTGAGGCAGCAAAAACCTGCCAGTCACTGCTGCCGTCGAGTAGATCAACAATAGCCGGGATCATCATCGCGCAACCCAGTGTTGCCAACAACACTCCGACCACGAGCAGGATGGGGCGCATATCCATGGTGTTAGTTCAAAGTTGCTTTGCGATTGGGAATATCAAGAGAAAATGCTGGAATTTCCACCTCCAGAATATCCCCGTTTTGGCTTTTCATCTGATAGGCTCCGCGCATGATGCCTGAAGGGGTACCAAGTGGACAACCGCTGGTATAATCGAAAGCACCCCCCGGTGCCAGCACCGGTGTTTCCCCAACAACGCCTTCGCCACGGACTTCCTCCACCCGGCCCATGGCGTCCGTAATGTGCCAATAGCGCGAAACTAGCTGTACCTCGATTGAGCTATTGTTTTGAATGGTCACATGGTAGGCCCAAAAATACCGGCCAATTGTCTGATCAGACTCCCGTTCCAGATAGGCCGGTTCAACGGTGACCACGATTGAATGGGTTTCTGATGAATACATATTTCCGCGTCAATTGTTGAATTTGCCGCAATATACACGCATCATCGCGATAGCCAAATCGCAATATTGTGTCATTTGGCAGCAATGGTGACCAACCGCGGATACCGCAATCGAAATCAAGGCAAATGCTGCAACAGGCGCCGCACAAATACAACTGTCACTGCAAAAGCAATGAAGCCTGTTGTGAATTCATGGCAGGGGAAAATTGCCGGAAGAACAGTGTTACCTTGACATCGTCAAGTTAAATTGTAGTTTTTCCTATGGAAGTTAGCCACAAAAAAAAGTCCCACCACCACGGAGACCTGCGCGAAGCCCTTGTCGCGGCCGGAATTGAACTGTTGAATGAGGGCGGATTATCGGCGCTTACCTTAAGAAAATGCGCTGGCCGCGCCGGCGTTTCCCACGCTGCACCAGCCCATCATTTTGACGGATTAAACGGCTTGCTGACTGCAATAGCAGCGCGTGGTTTTCATATTTTTTCCCGATCCATGATTGACGAAAGAAAAAAAAGCGGCTCGGAACCAAAGGCAATGCTGGCAGCAATTTGCCAAGGATATCTGCAATTCGCACAAGACAACGCCGCCCTCTACAACTTAATGTTTACATCCGAAAACCTTGGTTTTGACGATGAAGAACTGGCGAGGCGGTCTGTTGCTGCCTATCAGATTCTTGCCGAAGGCTGCGCACCGTTTGCATCGCGCACTGAAGACGGAGAAAAAATTGAAATTATGATCTGGTCGCTGGTCCATGGTTTTGCCGGTCTTTCCCACAAAGCTCGCGCCAGTAACGGCGAGCATCCGGCCTCAAAGGTGGTATTTGATGATATCCTGTCAATCCTGGAATTGAAGGCAGAATGACGTCAATTGCGACCGCCGCCGATGTGAATTACCTTCCATGACGGCGGTGACCAAACGTTTTATTTGTCAACTGTCCTTCGTTTGTATCCGGTGATCATTGCACGTACCAGATTTTCACGGTGCACAGTAAGCTGCTCACGATCACGCCCGCAATATGGAACCCGACCAGAAACAGGGTAAGAATTGCGGATGCTTCGTGCACGTCCTCTACCCATTCGATGCCCCAAAAAGAATCCATTGTCATGGCAATGCCTGTTGCAGGTTCCCACAGATGCGCAATGCAATACCTCCATGGCAGTACCCCGGGCAACATCTCAATGGCGGGTAAGAGCGTGATTTACCCGGGCACGGGCACGGGCTGCCTCGCGGGGCAGGCCTAGATTTTCATAAACACCGGTTAGCATGGTATTATTGGGTACAGAATCCGGCTCATAGCCGCGACGCATTTCAAGCATTTGCTGGGCAGTGTCGAAACGGCCAATCTGGATTGTGCTGTCGAGCAATACCTGATCGAAAAGATCGCGCTGGGCGTGGCTGCCACCAATTTCCTGCAGCCGCCCGATAGCCGGGCCCAGCCTGTCAATTACCCTGGCATGATCCCCCCGGGCATGGGCAAGCAATCCTTCACAAGCCGGAAGCGCTACTTGCTGCCAGGCTGCGCGCACGAATTCGGGGGCTGTAAGAGCGAATTTTTGTAAATTATCAAGCAAAATGTCCGCTTCTGTGCGGCCACCACGGGCAAGGCCATATATGTAGTGCATGGTGAGAAACGGCTGGACAAAGTCCCTAACCCGCAATGTCAGATAACCTGCCACATCCTGCCAGCGCTCTTCCACATCCATTCCGGCCAGCTCCATCCGCGCCAACAGGGATATGGCGTTAATCTGGTCCTGGGAATACTCTTTCCATGCACCCCAGACCTGATTGTCATAGAGTTTGAGTGCGTCATCAAACCGCCCGAGGCTGATATAATTCAGCGCCAGGTGCCACCAGTTGTGGGTCAGCATGAATGAATTCAGATCATCCCATGTATCAGATACGTCCTGCAGAAAATCCACGCCTTCCACTATCCGCCCCTGGGTGATCATCACATGGGCAAGCGCATGGTGAGCCCAGGGTTCCTTGCGCTTCATTTCAATTGCCCGCCAGGCGGATTTTTCGGCCTCGTCCAGCAGATGGCATTGCTCATAGGCAAATGCCGTCATGCCATGGATATGGCAGATATCGACGCTTGCCTCCTCGACCTTATGGGCAATTGACAACATGCCCGCCGCATTGCCGAGATTGAAACAATGGGTCTGGGTCAGTTTTACCATGATCAAATCGCGCGGAAATTCATCGGCAATCTGATTGCCGATGCGGATCGCCTTTGGCATGTCATTATCAAACCAGGCGCGGACGGCGGCAACATTCATGCGTTCCCGGCGGTTGGCATTTGTTGCGGCTGCTTCGGCATTTTCGAGATAGGGCCGAGCCAAGGGCAGGCCTTCGGGACTTTCAAGAAACAGATTGAGAACCGCCGTATAGGTATTTGCAAGACAGGCAGCAGGGTTTTCATCCGCTATTTTGACGATATTGACAGCCTTTTTTTCATAACTCAGCATACCACTGACAAAATCATCTACCTGCTGTTGATTGCCATCCACCGTCAACGGGTTTCCCAGATAATCGGTGCCCATGGTAGTGTCTCCCGTTATGGCCGTCGCACAATTGTTGGATAGTCATAAAGATAGGCGATGCGTTCAACCGCCTCAAGCAGCTGTTCACGCGCCACATTCATGGTGTGACCGCTGGCATGGAGCAATATCCTGTCATCTTCCATAATGCCTGCATGGCCTTTCCAGAAAACCAGATCGCCGCGTTGCAGATTATCATATATTCGATTGTCGGTATTCACCGGTGCGCCAATCGTTTCAGCCTGCATATCGGAATCCGCCAGCACCGCGCGCCCGCACATCATCATCGAAAGCTGGATCAGCCCGGCACAATCAAGTCCAAATCCGGTATTGCCTCCCCAGAGATAGGGAGTGTGAATGAGGGTCGATGCAACAGCGACAAAATCACTGGAATGAGCATCTATCGAACGTAGATGTTTAGCAATGACAAACCTGCCATTTTCCAGCTCTGCATAATGTGTGCCGCGGGTTTCTTCATTGCCCGTAACCAC
>QIIJ01000305.1 GCA_003232595.1 Aurantimonadaceae bacterium
ACTCTTCAAAAACATGGCTGATATCACGATCCCAGCTGGACGCATAATATTTCAGCATCCTTTCGGCACTGGTTTCGCCAAGTGCAGCCACTTCTTCAAGCGAGGCCAGAAAGTGAACCTCGTTGCCCCCTTCGCTGTTGAGCCGGTTTCGGGCCTTCAGCCCTGCACGGGAAATTTCAAGGCACTTGCGGGCAATATCCAGCACCGTGCCGCTGCCCATTTTGGCGTTTAACCCAAGCTTTGGCACGTTTTCGCGCACCTCAAATATCTCTTCAAAGGTAAAATCGCGGGTAAGCTCTTCTGCCGCCTCAAGGGCCGTATCATCATACAAAAGCCCGACCCAGAACGCGGGCAGGGCACAAATGCGCCGCATGAACTTTTTCAACCGGACATCGGGAAACAGGGTTGCCAGATGGTTTTCCCAGTCGCCCATGGTGGCTTCGCCATCAGCAATTTCATTGCGCAGGCTGCCTGCCATAAACTGGCGAAAAGTCATATGGGTGCAGTCGTGATATTTCCCCTCACGCAACAGAAAATACATCGGCACGTCAAGCGCCCAGTCGACATAATGCTCAAATCCGAAATCTTTTTCAAATACGAAAGGCAAAAGGCCGGATCGCTGGTTATCCACATCGCGCCAGATATCCGACCGCCACGATAAAAGTCCGTTGGGTCGGCCCTCGGTGAAAGGAGAATTGGCAAATAGCGCCGCGGCCACCGGTTGCAACCTGTTGGATACCTGCATTTTTTGGCGCATATCGGCCTCGGACCCGAAGTCAAGATTAACCTGAATGGTGCAGGTCCGGTACATCATATCGAGGCCCTTGCTGCCAACTTTCGGCATATAGTTGGACATGATGCGGTAACGCGATTTTGGCATTTGCGGGGTTTGCGAAAGCGACCAGCTCGGGCTGGCGCCAAGACCCAGAAAACCGATGCCCAGCGGTTCAGCCACCTCGCGCACCTGGGCCAGATGGCGGTTGGATTCACGGCAGGTTTCGTGCAGATTTTCAAGCGGCGAGCCGGAAAGTTCAAACTGTCCTCCCGGCTCAAGCGAAATCGCCCCCTTGCCATCCCTCGAAACCAGTCCGATGATATTGCCATCATCGACAATCGGTTCCCAGTCAGTCTTTTCCTGCATGCCTTCCAAAAGGGCGCGAATGCCACAGGGCCCACCATAGGGTACAGGCGAATTATCGACTTTATAAAACCCGAACTTTTCGTGTTCCGTACCAATGCGCCAGTCTTCCCTGGGCTTGCAGCCATCCTCAAGTGTGGCAATCAGCTCAAAATGATTGCTGATTGGCGTATTGTTACTGACATCACGGGCCATCTATATGTTCCTGTTCACAAAATCCGGGTTCGGATCGTAATGGCAGGTTGACCATTAGGCAAGCGAATTACAATTGAGGCATGAATCAATTAAATTGATGGTTCTACCATTTCAAAGTTTATTCCCAATCCCCGATGGTTGCCTGTATTATTGCAAGCGCGGCAACAGCTGCCGTGTCGGCTCGCAATACCCTTGGCCCCAGGGGGATCGCCGTGACATAGGATTTTGAGCGCAGTAATTCCCGTTCGGTTTCTGAAAAACCACCCTCGGGCCCAATCAATACGGCAAGAGGCCCCGGGCGCAATTCTTTAAGGAACTGCAGAGGGTTCTGGCTTTCCTCTCCCTCATCACAAAAAATCAATCGGGTTTCTTTGGGCCAATTCTGCAGGATTACATCCAGTTTGGCAGGTTGCGAATATTCCGGTATTGAGAGAATGCCACATTGTTCCGATGCCTCGATTATATTGCTTCGGATGCGTTCCGGATTAAGCCTGGAAAACTGGGTAAATTCGGTGATGACCGGTTGAAGAACACCCGCCCCCATTTCCACCGCTTTTTGCACCATATAATCAAGCCGGGTTATTTTAAGCGGTGCGAACATATAAACAAGTGCGCATGGCTGCGGTTGCGGCCTGGTTTGTTCTCCGATCTTGAGCAATGCATCCTTGCGCCCGGAGGCAACAATTTCAGCCAGCCATTC
The DNA here is from genome assembly GCA_003232595.1 of Aurantimonadaceae bacterium. Classification (GTDB taxonomy): domain Bacteria; phylum Pseudomonadota; class Alphaproteobacteria; order Rhizobiales; family Rhizobiaceae; genus SZUA-100. Next base: position 2,034 of record QIIJ01000305.1, read on the forward strand.
GCCGTCGCGGCCATTAAATACCAGCACTTTATCACCCGGTCTGAAGCGCAGTACATTAAGCAGATAACTCGCCCGCTTTCGTTCCAGCACCACTTCCGCCATTCCGGCAAGCGGCGCATCCACATAAATGCGCTTTGTGATGAAATCATATCGGGGCATGGTTCGGTCCGCTTGTGGATGCATATCTGTGGGGTTTGCTATACCAACAAGCTGCTAAATTCAAACACCGGTACAATCCTGATTATTGATGTTTGCCATGCCACAAAGGTTGAAATCCTGCGCGCAATACGTCGATTATTGCAGGCGGGGTGAGCACCTCAACCACCTGCTTCGGCATGTTGATTTCAGTGCCATATCCGTTGGGCGACCATGGGCGGAGTTTGTCGTTGAAAACCGCAAAATAGTTGCGGTCTATCGCGACCATTGCCCCGGTTGGCAGTTTCTGTGGTGTCGTTTGGAAGCTTCGCTTGCTGCGCCCGTCAAGCCGTTGTGTGTGTAAAACCCGGTCCATTTCGCCGGCTCTGGGTGGTGCTTCAAGATTGCAGGCCTCCGCCCAGCATTCGGCGAACTTGTTTGCTTCCCTGCGCCGACATTCAAAACACGGGCGATGGCCTGCAGAAAAAGCGGTCACTTCATCAAGAAAAAACAGCTCCGTGTAACCTTTGCCCATGACCTCGCGATGGCGGTTATTAAACGATGTCACACAACAAATCCATTGTCGGCTGGCCCACCGTCTGGTCGGGTGAAGAACCTTTTCGCGGTGATCATGAATGCGCCCACCGCGGTTTCCCATCATCTGCCCGCGCATTAAAACAGCTAATATGTCTCCATTTGGTACAACTTTATTTTGTAATGTCATGATCGTTCATAAATTCTTCGGAAATTCGTGAAAATTGTAGTCAAGTGTGACCAACAGCACTTCACATTGTGTTTAAAAGTTGTTAGTTACGCAGCGTGAGGAAATTGTATTCGGAGTAAATCATGTCGCCCAGATTGTCACTAGCCCTTGTCAGTGGTGCTCTTGCATTCATCGCAATTTGGGGCGTTGCCCTTGCCTCTGTTGATGGCGGCTCATTGAGTGTGGGTTTAGACGGCTATGGTGTTTATCTGCCGAAAAAACTTTAGCCTGATGACCGGTTGCCGGTTTGAATAAATCGGTGATTACGCCCTTCAAGAACAAGACAACTTAATACCCCGCTATCGTAACACCGTGTATCGATATTGATCCGGTTGGCCTTGACCTCCGGGCTTTGCTGCGGCGTATGGCCGTGAACAATCACCTTCTTGAACAGGCCGCCATACATCAGGAATTCATTTCTGATCCACATCAGATCATGTTCCGATTGATCGCGCAGTCTTATGCCAGGTCTGATCCCTGCGTGACAAAAGAAATAATCGCCGATCGTTGTGGATGTCATAAGATCAAACAGAAATATAAGGTGTTTGCGCGGTATTTTCTTTAAGATACTGTTACGGATTTTACGCGCTCTGGCGACAGGGTCATTCAGATACCTTTTGTTCACACCATAGGAATGCGAAGTTTCAATACCGCCATAGGCGAAGAATCCGGAGGCTTTTGCATCAGGGTCGGCGAGGAACTGCAGAAACTTTTCCTCGTGATTGCCTTTCAGGCAGATCACCCGGTCGGACGATTTCTGCAACCTGATCAGTCGTGAAATCACGCCGCAGCTATCCGGTCCGCGGTCGATATAGTCTCCAAGAAAAACGATTGTGTGGCGCTTGAGCGGCACTGCCTCCAGGTCGCGGGCAATCATTTCGAGCAACTGTTCAAGCTCATTCGAGCAGCCGTGGATATCGCCAATGGCATAGACCCGCTCACCCTTGGGGGTTTTAGCTTTTTTAAGATCAATTCCCATAAATCTGCTATTCATCCACCACAATGACATGCAGCGAACGGGGGCCGTGGGCACCGAGCAGGATGGTTTGCTGAATATCGCCGGAGCG
>QIIJ01000359.1 GCA_003232595.1 Aurantimonadaceae bacterium
TTCAATGAAATGCGCCGCACTTTGAGCAAGCAGGAAGCCAACAAAATGTCGGTTCGGGTGGAATTGCAGGCCGACTGCTTTGCCGGTATCTGGGGTTATTTCACCGACCAGAAGGGACTGCTTGAACGCGGTGATCTGGACGAGGCACTGAATGCGGCAAGCCAGATCGGAGATGATGCCATCCAGAAACGAACGCAAGGTTATGTGGTGCCGGAAAGTTTCAACCACGGCACATCAAAACAGCGCAAAGACTGGTTCCTGCGCGGGTTTAATTCCGGGCGGCTTGACCAGTGCAACTCACTGAGTGCAGAGAATCTTTAAAACAACGCCAATCAGGTTGCGGTGCTATGGCATTGGCCATTCATAGTCCCGCAAGCGGATGGTCTTCGTTTAATTGCAGCAAATCCCAGCGGTTGCCGTAGAGGTCTTCGAAAACTGCAACAATGCCGTAGTCCTGTTCTTTGGGCTGGCGGATAAACCTGATGCCACGCTCGACCATTTGATTGTAATCCCGCCAGAAATCATCGCTGTTGAGAAACAGGAATACCCGGCCACCTGACTGGTTGCCGACAAATACCTCCTGCTCGGGTTTTGATGCCCTGGCCAGCAACAGTGTTGTACCGTGTGAACCGGGCGGGGCAACGACCACCCAGCGCTTGTCCTGTTCAGCCTGCCAGGTATCTTCAATCAGGGTGAAATTCAGTTTTTTGGTATAAAACTCAATTGCTTCATCATAGTCGTGCACCACTAGCGCGATATGGATGATCGATTGTTTCACCGTTCAGCCCTTTTGCACCTTTACCAGATCAAGGAAACGCTTGAACAGATAATGGGAATCCTGCGGGCCGGGGGAGGCCTCCGGGTGATGTTGCACGGAAAACACCGGGCGGCCTTTGACCTGCAAGCCGCAATTGGTGCCATCAAACAGGGAAATGTGAGTCTCTTCAACGCCTTGCGGCAGGCTTTTGCCATCGACGGCGAAGCCGTGATTCATCGAAACGATCTCCACCTTGCTGGTGGTATGGTCCATGACCGGATGATTGGCGCCGTGGTGGCCCTGATGCATTTTGACCGTGTGGGCACCAAGGGCCAGCGCAAGCATCTGGTGGCCAAGGCATATACCAAATACCGGAATGTCAGTTTTCAGAATTTCGCGGATCATCGGCACCGAATATTCGCCGGTTGCAGCCGGATCGCCGGGGCCGTTGGAAAGGAAAATTCCGTCCGGGCCGAGTGCCAGAACTTCGCTGGCCGGTGTGCTGGCCGGGATGACAGTTACCTTGCAGCCAAGGCCGGCAAACAGGCGCAATATATTGCGCTTGATGCCAAAATCCACGGCGACAATATGGGGCAGGGTGTTTGAATTTTCCGGGTAGCCCTCGTTCCATTGCCAGGCCGATTGTTGCCAGTTTGACGGGCTGTCGCCGGTTACAGTTCTGGCAAGATCACTGCCTTCGAGACCGGCCCATCCCCTTGCTTTTGCAATCAGTGCTTCGATGTCAAAACTGCCGTCGGGATCGTGGGCGATTACCGCATTTGCCAGGCCTTTTTCACGGACAAGATTGGTCAGTGCCCTTGTATCGATGCCGCACATGGCAATGATATTGCGATCTTTCAACCAGTCATCAAAATGCTGATTTGCACGATAGTTGGATGGCTCGGTGATCGCGGCCTTGAAGATGGCACCAACAACACCGTTTCTTGTGTCCGCATCAAGGGTTTCAAGATCCTCCTCATTGGCCCCGACATTACCGATATGGGGAAATGTGAAGGTGATAATCTGGCCTGCATAGGAAGGGTCGGTGAGGATTTCCTGATAGCCGGTAATTGCCGTATTGAAACAGACTTCGGCCTCGGCAACACCTGTTGCACCCGCGCCGGAACCCTCAATCACCGTGCCGTCGGCCAGAACCAGAACGGCGGTGGTTTTGGTTTCGGTCCAGGGCTGGATTGGTTTTTTGGTAATTTCTTTAGCGAGATCAGGCATCAAATTTCCCGTGGGTACTGTTGTTAAACGATGCGGGTTGGAGTGAATGTGATATGGACCGAAGCCAATAAAACCGCAAGGCCAATGATGGCTTGTTCACCTGCAATCGGGCAGGTGAATTGGGTAATTGCTCCAAGCCTCCCAAGACTGGAAGGTCACGAATAATTTAAGCCCTGCAATATCAGTATTTTACAGAATTATCATTTGTTGCAATGAACTGCACCACAGTTTAACTTCCCGGCCTGATACCACGGGGACCGGCATTTGACCGGAAATTATATGCGCGACAGAATTTCGCAATCCATGAAAGAAGCAATGAAAAGCGGCAAAAAGCGCCGTGTTTCCACCCTGCGGCTGGTTTCTGCTGCGATCAAGGACCGCGATATTGCGGCCCGCGGCAACGGCAAGGAGCGGGTTTCAGAAGACGATATTCTGCAGATCATGACCAAGATGATCAAGCAGCGCACCGAATCCGCCCGGATGTATGAGGAGGGCGGACGGCCTGAACTTGCCGAGCAGGAGCGGGAGGAAATGGAGATCATCCGCGAATTTCTGCCCCGGCAACTGCCGGAGGATGAGGTTCGTGCAATTTGTGCAAAAGTTATCGAGGAAGTGGACGCAACCAGCCTGCGCGACATGGGCAAATGCATGGCCGTGCTGAAAGAGCGTTATCCCGGCCAGATGGATTTCGGCAAGGCCAGCGGTTATGTGAAAGAACTGCTTGGCTGAGTGTCCGGTTTCAACGATGTCTGCTGTCTACGCTTTATAGAATCCTCCCATGAATGATCATCAGATCAAGCATTATTATATCAATCTTGACCGGTCGGCGGACAGGCGTGTCCATGTGGAAAAGCAGTTAAATGCGTACAATCTGGCGTCAACGCGTATTCCCGGAATTGACGGGTTGCAGCTCGGACCGGATTTGGGTGGGGTTGACCCGGCACTTTATCGGCGCTGTCACGGGCGTGAGATAAGGCCGGGTGAGATTGGCTGCTACCTCAGCCATTTGAAGGCATTGCAGGCCTTTCTGGATACTGGCGATCTGTTCGCGGTAATTCTGGAAGATGATCTGGTTATTCTGCCGTCTTACAATGCGATTTTGTCGACACTTGTCGATGGTTCGATGACCCGCCATTGGGATATGGTGAAACTCCAGAGCAGGCGCAAAAAAAGACCATGGCACCTGCATGCGCTTGCGGGCGAGAGTTATCTTGGCGTGAGCGCACTTCGTTCTACCGGAGCGACTGCCTATATGGTCAACCGCAAGGCGGCCCGGCGCATGGTTGAGCGATTGCTGCCGATGCAGGTGCCGTGGGACCATGCATTTGATCGTTCTGTTCATCTGGGCATCAAGGTGCGGGCAGTCTGGCCCTATCCGGTGACCATCGACTTTGGCCAGGACGTTTCCGCCACCACTATTGAAACGGTCCGAGCGATCAAGGCACAAGGGCCAGATCGATTGCGAACCTATCTGTGGCGGGCGGAATCTGAGGTGTGCCGGTTTGGGGCTGCGGTGGTGGCTTTGGTGCAGGCGAAGATATTTTAGACGATTTATGTCCTCTTGTGCCGCCGAACCTATTAATCCACAATTCCGAATACCTCCAATCAGAGCATCGCTGTTTGAATAAATTTGCGGCCAGGAGAATAAATGTTGTCCTTGATGATTGCAGTGAATTTGTCTCTCCCCTTGCGGGAGAGATGGCCGCGAAGCGGTCAGAGAGGGGTGCAGACTGAGTCACAACCGAGGGCTCTTACTGCG
>QIIJ01000125.1 GCA_003232595.1 Aurantimonadaceae bacterium
CTGCATTCTGCGCGGCGATGGATCCCAGGGTGAATTTTATTCAATCGCCGTTTCCAATGGCATGCAGCAGGTCGATAGTGGCACCAAGATGCTGCATCTGGGCAAAAACACCAAAAGCCGTATCATCTCCAAGGGGATTTCGGCAGGTCGTTCGCAAAACACATACAGGGGACAAGTCTCGGCCCACCGAAAGGCATCTGATGCGCGCAATTTTACCCAGTGCGATTCGCTGCTGATCGGCAATGATTGCGGTGCCCACACGGTGCCCTATATTGAGGCCAAAAACCCGACAGCCCAGTTCGAGCACGGCCCAGTTCGAGCACGAGGCCACAACCTCAAAGATCTCCGACGACCAGCTGTTCTACTGCCTCCAGCGCGGAATACCTGAGGAGGAAGCAGTGGCCCTGATCGTCAACGGCTTTGTAAGGGATGTGATTCAACAATTACCGATGGAGTTTGCCGTGGAGGCGCAGAAGCTGATTGGGATTTCGCTTGAGGGGAGTGTTGGGTGATGTTTGGCAATGATGGACATTTAATACATGCTGCCAACAATGCTGCGCGTGGCTTGCATCTGAGGAGTATTGAAAATGGAAGTGAATCTGAACGAAAGGCAGCAAGTGCGTATTATCAACGAGACTCGAGATATGTTGGCATAGCGAGCGGACTGGCATTCCTGCTGTTGGGGCTTGTCTTGTCTTTTTTCGGTTTTCTTGGATGGGCCTTTGTTCTGTTTTTTGCAATGCCCTTGCTGATTTCAATATTCCGGATGTTTAACGGCAAACGAAAGTTACAAGCACTGCGCGATGAGCAAACCAAAAAACACATGATGACAAAAGGCGACAGGCGATATTGGGGACGGGGGACAAGTGGCGATGTTGAGTAATGTCCCAACCACCGTCATCCCGGAATCGCATCCTGAGCCTGTCGAAGGAGCGATATCCAGGACCTACTCTACCTTCCGTTTTGTAGAGCGGGGCATTGGGTCCCGGATATCGCTTTCGCGATTCCGGGATGACGATCAATTTGAGGAATTCGAATGACCGCTGAACCTCAATATTGGTATGCGCGCAGTGGTGATAGTGCATTGGGCCGGATGAACTATACGCCCGTGCACTGGAAAGGCTTTGCTGCCCTGTTCGGGACAATATTCGGTTGCATCGGCTTGTTGCTCGCAGGGGTTTTATCAGCGCTTTTTGTGCTCTTCGGTGAAGTGACGATTGAAAATGTGCTGTTGAAATGGGGCATTGTTGCCCTCGGCATTGCTGCTGCAATTTGTGCGTTTGTGCTGGCAATCTATGCCTTTATAACCCTTCGAAAACGCGTTGATCCGGTCAATAACGTGGCCTTCTATCGCAAGAAACTGTTCAACGAGCTGAGTGGAAAGTAAGACAAATGCTTGAAATCAAAAACCTTCACGCCCGAATTGCTGAAGATGACACGGAAATTCTTCGCGGGCTTGACCTCGCCGTCAAACCGGGTGAAGTGGCGGCGATTATGGGGCCTAATGGTTCCGGCAAGTCGACACTGGCCTATATTCTCGCCGGCAAACAGGACTATGAGATCACTAAGGGGTCAATCATCTATAACGGCCAAAACCTTCTGGAAATGGATACCCATGAGCGTGCCGCTGCCGGTCTTTTCCTGGCGTTTCAGTATCCTCTGGAAATTCCCGGCGTGCCGACCATGACATTCCTGCGTACTGCGATTAATTCCCAACGCAAACAGCGCGGTGAGGACGAACTAATGACCCCCGATTTCCTGCGCTTCGTCAAGGAAAAGGCAGCAGCGCTGAAAATTGACATGGCAATGCTCAAGCGACCGCTTAATGTGGGCTTTTCCGGCGGCGAAAAGAAACGCGCTGAAATTCTGCAAATGGCATTGCTCGAACCAAAACTCTGTGTGCTGGATGAAACCGACTCTGGTCTGGATATCGATGCATTGAAAGTCGTATCAGAAGGTGTCAATGCCCTGCGTTCCCCTGATCGTTCGGTGATTGTAATCACCCACTATCAGCGACTGCTTGATTATATTGTGCCCGACAGCGTGCATGTTCTGTCAAAGGGACGGATAATCAAATCCGGTGACAAGTCTCTGGCGCTTGAGTTGGAGAACAAGGGATATACCGATATAATCGAAGACGCCGCGTAACGGATCGCTCACATGAATATTCAAACCACACGCCCACGCACAGAAGCGGAAACTGGTTTTCTTGCTCTCTTTGACCGGCTTGACCTTCCTGGCGACAACAAAGTCAAGACTGCCCGTTCTGAAGCAATTGCGGCACTTGCAATTCACGGTCTGCCAACCCGCCGTGTTGAGGCATGGCATTATACAGACCTGCGTACCATGATGCACAAGGCGCTTGAACCCGCTTCACGTCCAGATAAAGCGCAGGCTGAAATAGCCATTGGCAACCGCAACTGGCTCGATGATTTTTTCATGCTGCCGATCGTCAATGGCCACTATATCCCGGAACTTGTAGACGAGATTCCCGAGGAACTGATTATTTCAGCCCTTTGTGACGGTGAATCCGCCTTTATCGACGGGTCGCTGGATGCAGACAATGCCATCAATATCCTCAATACTGCCTTTGCCACCGACGGGTTGTCAATGATTGTTGATGAGGATTGCAGTCCTGACCTCACCATCGGTATTGCCCATGTTTATTCTGAAGACCAACCTGCAATGACGGCCACACGCAATAATATTGTGGTTTGTGATGGTGCTTCTGCCCGGTTTTCCGAGCGTTTTGTCGGGCCGGATAACATAGAATACCATTCCAATGCGGTGACTAATCTGTGGCTTGGTCTGAATTCAAAGGCCCGCTGGGTCATTTGCCAGGAGGAGGGTGATCAGGCTACCCATCTGGGGCAGCTAAATGTAACCCTCGGGGAAGGCGCTGAGCTTGATATCTATGTGATAAACACCGGCAGCAAACTGGTGCGTTGTGAAATCAATGTGATTGTGGCCGGTGAAGGCTCGCATCTGAATATTCGCGGTGTTAATCTGGTGGGTGACAAAAGCCATGTGGACGTGACCACTGTGCTCAAACACAATGTGGCAAATACCACATCATCGCAGATTTTCCGCAATGTTTCGACAGAACAGGGAACGGGGGTATTTCAGGGGCAAATTCAAGTGGCGCAGATTGCCCAGAAAACCGATGCAGCGATGGCCTGCAATACGCTATTGTTGTCAGATGAATGTTCGTTTTCCGCCAAACCGGAACTGGAAATCTTCGCCGACGATGTATTGTGCGCGCACGGGGCAACTATTGCCGATCTTGATGAAAATCACCTGTTCTATTTGATGGCCCGCGGTATCCCGGAACGAGACGCGCGCAATCTTCTGGTCAAGGCGTTCCTCGAAGAGGTTCTGGAAGACCTTGATGATGAAGCTCTGAGCGACATTTTGATCCATCGGATCGACCGCTGGCTGGATGCAAGGCAATAGGATGAACATGATCGACCAATCGATGGCCGCCTATGATGTGAATAAAATCCGCAGTGATTTTCCAATCCTTGCGCGGGAAGTCTATGGCAAGCCACTGGTTTATCTTGATAATGGAGCCTCGGCGCAAAAACCTCAGGTTGTTATCGATGCGATTACAAAAGCCTATACAGAAGACTATGCCAATGTGCATCGGGGCCTACATTTTCTTTCCAATGCCGCAACTGATGCCTATGAGGGTGCACGGGAAAGTGTGCGCAGATTTGTAAACGCACCGTCTGCGGACCAAATTGTCTTTACCAAATCCGCCACCGAAGCCATCAATCTCGTGGCCTATGGTTATGGTGTGCCGAATATTGGTGAAGGTGATGAAATCGTGCTTTCGATCATGGAGCACCATTCCAACATTGTTCCCTGGCACTTTCTGCGCGAACGGCAGGGGGCCATAATTAAATGGGTCCATGTGGATGAGGATGGTTCATTCAATCTGGAACGGTTTTCAGAGGCTTTGAGTGACA
>QIIJ01000186.1 GCA_003232595.1 Aurantimonadaceae bacterium
TTCTGGCCACCGGACTTGGCACGCTGGCAGCACTCGGGCTGTCACGGCCGGAAATGCCTTACCGTTCGCTGATCACCAGCCTGCTGATTTCTCCAATGATTGTACCGCTGGTGATTACGGCTACGGGCATGTTTTTCTTTTATTCTTCACCGATGGCAATATTGCCGGATTTTGTTATCAACGGGATTCAGGCCATTGTCGGCGCTGTGGGACTTGACTGGAATGTCGCTGAATTCCGTCTGTCGGGGACGTTTCTGGGCATCATTCTGGCCCATGCGACCCTGGGAATTCCGTTTGTGATCATCACTGTAACCGCCACCTTGTCCGGCTTCGACCGCTCATTAATTCGTGCTTCCCAGAATATGGGAGCAAGTGGCTGGACGACGTTTCGCAAGGTGATTATGCCGTTGATTATGCCCGGCATGATATCGGGCGCATTGTTCGCCTTCATCACTTCGCTGGATGAAGTAGTGGTGGTGATATTTTTGGCCGATGTGGATCAACGCACCATTCCGCGTCAGATGTTCTCAGGCATTCGCGAACAGATTTCTCCAACCATATTGGCCGTTGCCACCAGTCCTGCTGGCAACCATTGAAATCCTGCGGCGGCGCTCGGAACGTTTGCGCGGGCTGGCACCGGGTTGATGGATTTTCATTAAAGACAGGAGCAGGCATTGACCGGATACGCAAAAATTCTGCTGTTTCCTATATTTATGTTTCTGGCGGCCCTGCCTGCCAATGCCCAGGAACGCGTTGACCTCAATCTTGTTCTTGCGGTTGACAGTTCCTACAGCGTTGATGCACGCGAATATGCCCTTCAAATGGCCGGTATGGCGTCGGCCTTCATTGACCCGACCATTATTGATGCCATTGAGAGCGGAACCCATGGAGCTATCGCCGTAACCGTCGTGCAGTGGTCGCACGAATACAGCCAGATTGTGGTGGTGCCGTGGACGAAGGTGGCCTCGGGACAGGATGCTCTAAATCTGGCTGCAGCCATTGCCAGGACCCAGAGGCAGACTTCAGAAGGAGCGACATCAATTTCAGGCCTGCTGAATTTTGCCCAAGGACTTTTGCGCAACGCACCCTATCAGGCCAGCCGCAATGTCATTGATGTGGTTGCAGATGGCGAAAACAACAATGGCGAGCGCATTGAGCGGGTACGGGACAGGGTCATTGCGCAAGGCACAACCATCAATGGCCTGGCTATTCAAAACGAAGTCATCTATCTCCAGCACTACATGCGCAATCGGGTAATTGGCGGGGGCTTTTCATTCGTTGAACAGGCAATTGACTACACTGATTTTGGCCGCGCGATTTACAGGAAACTGTTGCGTGAAATACAAGGTGTGCCAATCGGCTGAAATCGCTATTTCTGCCGGGTTGAATAAAACGGCACGCACCTGTACTTTCGCCGTTCAGAAATTGCACCATGGCGTTTCATCTTTGGATAGAATCGCTATTGTTTGTTTTCGCTCACGGCCAATTGTGGCATTGCCCCGGCCTCTGCGAGGGCGATGCATGAGCATCGGTCCACCCTGGTGGCCTGGCTGCTTCCATGTAAACATGAATCAGTCTAACAAAAGGTCCGCCCATTGTTGCTACTGGCCCTCGATACATCTGCAAATTTGTGTTCAGCTGCTGTTTTTGATAGCGCAAACAACCGTTTTGTTGGGCGAAAAAGCGACGATATCGGGCGCGGCCATGCGGAACGCCTGATGGGCCTGCTGCAGGAACTGCTGGACGATGGGCAACTTGTTTATGAGGACATTGGCCGGATTGCGGTAACCATCGGCCCTGGCAGTTTTACCGGTATTCGGGTGGGCATTGCTGCCGCAAGAGGGTTGGCTTTCGGGCTTGATGTTCCAGTAGTTGGTATCGGCGTACTTGACGCGATTGCATTTCAGCACAGACAGGTTCACCACGATGGCCCTATAGTGGTTGCCATGGATGCCAAACGTGACGAGATTTTTTTACAGGTTTTCGATGGCGGATCAAGTTCCGGGCCAGCCAATGTCGCGATCGCTGATATTGCTGCAAACATGCCCCTGAGCACCTGCAATATTGCCGGATCGGCCGCAGATATTGTTGCTGCACAGTCGGGCCGTACAGATATTCACATTATCTCGCGCCAATCTGCAGCAGATATCGATGCCGTAGCCGGATTGGCTTCCCATAATCGGGACTGGAATGAGAAACCCAAACCGCTTTATTTAAGAAAGGCCGATGCCAAACCTCAACTGGATTTCGCTGTAGCCTACAAAGCAGTGTCATCAAAGCAGGAGAACGGGCGTTTCTGAATGCGCATTCCATTCCTTAAAAACAATGAAGTCATTTTTGAGCAGGTAAGTGACGACCGGGCCGACGAGGTTGCCAGGCTGCATGCAAGCTGTTTTGATCGTCATTGGGGCAAGGCCGAATTTGCCCGACTGCTGGTACAGGACAATGTTATCTGCATCGTTGCCAATGAGGTCGGCAGGCCGCAGGCTGCACCACTGGCTTTTGCGCTGGCGCGATTTGCCGCTGAAGAAGCGGAAATATTGTCCATTGGTGTCGAACCCGCGCGTCGCGGGAAGGGGCTGGCGCGAAAATTGATGGACGAAATGATCCGCCAACTGCATGCGCAACAGGCGGTTTCATTGTTTCTGGAGGTGGATTCAGACAACACACCTGCGGTCAGCCTCTATCGAAACATGCACTTTGAGGAAGTTGCCGAACGCCCCTCATACTATTCCAGCGATGCAGGCAAAAAAAGCACTGCGCTTGTCATGCGGCTTGATCTTGTTTAATTTATGAGTACTTACATTTAGCTCATTGGGCAGCACAGTCATGTCAACTCAAAAACCCAGCCTGGAAGAACTGTGCATCACAAAAGGCATGCGCATGACCGGCCAGCGCCGTGTCATTGCCGGTGTATTGCAATCATCGGACGACCACCCCGATACGGAGGAGCTTTATCGCCGCGCGGCAGGAATTGATGCAAATATTTCAATATCTACCGTATACCGCACGGTAAAATTATTCGAAGATGCAGGTATTATCGAACGCCATGAGTTCGGCGATGGCCGTTCACGCTACGAGACCATGCCTGAAGAGCATCATGATCATTTGATTGATCTGAAATCCGGGAAAGTGATTGAATTCAAAAACAAGGAAATAGAAGCATTGCAGGAAGCAATTGCCGAAAAACTTGGCTACCGACTGGTCGATCACCGTCTTGAGCTTTATGCAGTTCCCCTGACAGACCCGAAAACCCGGATTTCTGGCGATTAATACCAATCGAAAAGTACCGATAACCTAATGATAGCGAGCATGCGCCTCATACTGGTCCTGGCTCTGGTGGTGATGCTTACTCTGGCAATCCTTCCGGTTCAGATGATCCTGGTGAAATTCTGGCACCGGGCAGCTTCGCGAATGCCGGTAGCCTGGCACCGCGCAATCCTGTGGATGTTTGGCATCAAGGTGAAAATTATCGGAGAAATGTCCCATGGACGTCCGCTGCTTCTGGTGGCCAATCATATCAGCTGGAAAGACATTCTGGTTTTTGGCAGCATTCGTCCGCTGTCTTTTATCGCCAAGGCTGATATGGAATCCTGGCCCATGCTGGGGCTGTTGGCCAAGCTGCAGCGGACCATATTTGTCGAACGTGAACAACGCAGAAAAGTAGGCGTCCAGGCGGCTGAAATTGCCGAAAGGTTGCTTGAGGGCGAACCTGTTTTACTGTTTGCGGAAGGCACCACATCTGATGGCAATCATATTTTGCCCTTCAACAGTTCTTTGCTGGGCGCTGCACAACGGGCAATAAAAATATCAGGTAAGGAAACCATTCTTGTACAGCCGGTTTCCATCGCCTATACCAAAATGCACGGCCTTGCTCTTGGGCGATATTTCAGACCGGATGCCGCCTGGCCCGGGGATGTTGAATTGGCCAGCCATCTAACAAATATCGTCAAACACGGGGCGCTGGACGTGGAAGTGCATTTTGGCGAACCAATACCATTCGGGCCCGAATCTGACCGCAAAACCATTACCCGCCAATCAGAAGCACAGGTTCGCCAAATGATGTGCCAGTCCCTGCGCGGTGGCGGGTAATACCAAAGGCGGTAGCCTTTGAATCACTTTCTCTCACGGCCATTCCTCCACTTCGTTTCGGGCCTGCGAGGCGCGCCACATAAGCGGCGG
>QIIJ01000552.1 GCA_003232595.1 Aurantimonadaceae bacterium
TCGATTACGAGTGAATTTGTGGTCGAAGACAGTACGTATGATGATGTCAAATTCGACCTTGAGGACGCCATTGTATCTCGAGGACTGACGATTGATAATGTATCCAAGGTCAGTGATATGCTGCAACGCACCGCAGACGTGGTCCCCGGTGCCCGGCAGATTTATACGAAAGGCTCGCAATTCCAGTTCTGCTCGGCAAAATTGTCCCGCGCCACCATGCAGGCTGACCCTGCCAATATCGCTTTTTGTCCCTACATGGTTTATATCTATGAATTGATCAACAAACCCGGTGAAGTTCGCATTGGCTTTCGCAAGTTGAATGAAGTCGGCAATGATGCATCACGTAAAGCACTTGCCGATGTCAACACCCTGTTGATGGATCTTGTCAAAGAGGCATCGGGCAACTAGATTCAACACCCGGAGACATCCGAATGATGCAGGGAATTGGAGATATCATGGGAGGCCAGTTTGGCTTCGGCATGGGCAGCGGTGCCTTGTTTGTGTTAATTGTGTTGGCTTTGGCCGGTGTCGGGTTTGTATCAATTATCCGCTGGATAAGGCGAAGATAAACGCCCTCAGGATAAACGGCGGGCGAAAGCAAAAGCCAGCAGCCCCGTAAGTGTGAGCGACAATGTCAGTATCAGCACGAGGTCATACCCGCTGATACTCCATACGAGCGCAGCAGCAGTCGGTCCAAGTGCAAACCCCAGCATATAGGGCAGCCCAATCATACCCGATATGGTCCCGAAATTGGCCTGACCCAATAGCCGGGCGGTAACAACCGGCCTGACGATGCTGACGATACCATTACCCGCACCTTGCAGCACAACAAACCCAACCAGCAATTCCGGTGCGTTAGGCGAGAACAGCAAAAATAGTGATGCCAGCGCCAGGGCAATGAAGCAGGCGTAGCCAACTGCAAATATCGACAGATATTTCTCACTCGCCATCATTGCCAGCCTGCCGGTAACCTGCATCGGCCCGATCATGGCAGCTACAAGAACAGCGGTTTGTGCATCAAATGCCCGCTCGTCCAGCAATGGTAGCAAATGAGCAATGATCGCCCCGTGATTGACCGCCAGGGTGGCAAACGCAAAGCCCAGCAGCCAAAAGCCCGGCCGCCGCAATACTGAGCGAACAGCACCAGTTTTCTCATTATTATTACTTACCTGCTGGTCAAGGTTTCCCTCAGCATTGCTACAGGCAAGCCACAAAAGGGGAACAGCAACAAACACCACTGCACCGGCAAAGACCAGCAACGCACCTCGCCAGCCAACAAGACCGGCAAGATAGTGGGCTGCCGGAAATGAAATAGTACCGGCAAATCCTGCCAGCAGTGTAACAAGTGTAATCGCCTGCTTGGCGCGATTTCCCATCACCCGGGTCAACACTGAAAATGTTGCTTCATACAGCATCCCGCCCATGGCAATGCCAAGCATCAGCCATATCGCAAAAAATTGCCAGAACTGCGTAACACGCGAAAGCAGTACGAGCAGGAACGCTGCCGCAAGTGCACAGCCGACAAATACTTTTTTGGCCTGCCCCCGGTCTATGAAACGCCCTACAAGCGGTGCCACAAGCGCGGAAAATATCAGTGCCATGGTGAATGCACTGACCAGTGACGTTTTCGACCAGCCGAAATTATTCTCCCATTCGAGCAGTAATGCAGGGAATACATAATAAGACGACGCCCACATGATTGTTTCTGCAATCGCAAACGGCCAGACAACACGGCGGAATGCGACATTATTGTTTGTGGACATTTTTTCGACTATCCAGTCGTAGTGTGCTACGTTTTCCTGATATCAGAAGATGCCAATAACAATGCAAATGTAAGATAGGCTGAACCCGTCACACGATCAAACCATCGTTTTCGATCGCCGCTAAAAATCCTGTTTACACCCAGTCCAAGCATACAATAACCAACATAGACCATCACAGTCACCAACAGGGCCGATGGTGCCAATAGAACCAACTGGGGACCAAGTGCAGAAGAAGAATTGATAAACTGGGAGAATATTGCAAGCCAGGTAAAAAATGCCTTTGGGTTACTCAGCGAAATCAGAATTGCACGGATAACCAATTGCAATGAGGTAACTCCCGATACACGTTTCTGAACATCTTGTTCTCCTTCATCCCGAAACATCGACACGCCCATCCACACCAGATAGGCAACACCCAGCCACCGCAACACATCAAATAACATCGGGTTGATATTGAGAAAAGCAGCAATGCCCGATATTGCAAGCATCATATGAACGATGGCAGCGATGAATATGCCAGCAACACTCCACAGGCTTTTCTTAAATCCATAATTGGCTGATGATGATATGCAATTAAGCGCATTGGGTCCCAACGGAATACTGGCCGCAATCCAGATAACCATGAAAAATATCCAGCTTTCAAAAGTCATTGCTGTTCCTTCTCATCCGAGCAAAGAAGCCCACTGCATCCACACTATCGGACATATTGCCTCATGGCGCAAACGGGTTTATCGGCATAAGTGATATCTTTCCGCACCGGCACATCCAACGACATCAGAGCTTCTGTTGCCATTTCTTCGCGCCGGGCCCTGCCGCCATCGTTGGAATTGCCCATGTCGTTTAAAGTAAACCGTATATTTCCTTTCCTCGACTGGATGGGAGATGTCAACCGCTCAACCTTGCGCGCCGATTTAATCGCAGGTTTCACCGGCGCCGTGATTGTGCTGCCGCAAGGAGTGGCCTTTGCGGTGATTGCCGGTCTGCCGCCCGAATACGGGCTTTATACTGCCATGGTGACGCCGATTATCGCTGCACTGTTCGGCTCGTCACTGCACCTAATTTCCGGGCCGACAACTGCAATTTCCATCGTGATATTTTCTGCAGTCAATAACTATGCCGTGCCAGGTACGCCGGAATTTGTATCACTTGCACTTTCGATGACCCTGCTTGCGGGCATCTACCAGTTTGTTCTGGGGGCCGCGCGAATGGGTCATCTGGTCAATTTTGTCTCTCATACGGTTGTGGTGGGCTTTACAGCAGGTGCGGCCATTCTCATTGCCACATCGCAGATCAAGAATGTTCTGGGCATCAAAATCCCGCGTGGCGAGTCCTTCATAAATACCTGGATTGATGTGTGGCGCGGCGTTGGCAATACCAATTTAAACATCCTGATGGTGGCATTGGCAACGCTGATTACCGCCTTGCTTGTCAAACGATTTTACCCTTCTTTGCCGCATTTGTTAATTGCATTGGTTTTTGGCGGAATTATCGCCTATTTTCTTGGCGGAACTGAAAACGGCATCACCTTTGTCGGGGCAATACCAGCCCAATTGCCGCCTTTGTCTGTGCCGGATATGTCCTATTCGACAATCAAGCAACTGGCACCCGAAGCCTTTGCGGTGGCACTTTTGGGATTGATTGAGGCTGTGTCCATCAGCCGCTCCATCGCGACAAAATCGCACCAGCGCATAGATGGCAATCAGGAATTCATTGGTCAGGGACTATCCAATATTGTCGGCAGCTTCTTTTCAAGTTATGCCGGTTCCGGCTCATTTACCCGCTCGGGAATCAATTACGCTGCGGGCGCAAAAACCCCGATGTCAGGAATATTTGCTGCAATTATTCTGATGTTGATTGTCATTCTGATTGCACCCTGGTCGCGGTTTATTCCGGTTGGCGCCATGGCCGGTGTTATCCTGCTTGTGGCCTGGGG
>QIIJ01000376.1 GCA_003232595.1 Aurantimonadaceae bacterium
ATCCGCCGGCATGCATGCCTCACTGATGGGTTTTTGCCTGGAAAGCCTGATCATTGACAATGACATGCTGGGCCAGGTTCTGCGTTGTATCAGAGGCATCGAGGTCAATGAAAATACCCTTTCGGTCGAAACCATGCGCAATGTCTGCACCGAAGGCCCCAATCACTATCTCGGGCACGAACAGACATTGTCACTGATGGAAAGCGAATATATCTATCCCCTGATCGGCAACCGGCTGAGCCCCAAGGAGTGGGTAGAGGAAAAAAAGCCGGATATTATTGATCTGGCAGTCAAGGAAAAACGCCGTATTCTTGACAGTCATTTTCCAACCCATATCGCATCAGAACTTGATGCTGAACTACGTGAAAATTTCGCTATTCACTTGCCCCGGAAATTCATGACCAAACGGTAGCTCTTTGTGATCCAATTGCCATCAACAGTAACGAAACCGGTTTATCCTGATCCAGACGCCTTGCCCGGCTCAGCGGGACAATGCGATGAATTGAGGCATTATCGGCAGTTGGAATTCATGATTTATCCCGTTCTTCTTTCCGGCGGCACAGGTTCAAGGCTGTGGCCCTTGTCGCGCACTGACAGCCCCAAGCAGTTTTTGTCTCTGTCTGGCGAAAAGCCGATGATTGTGGAAACCGCGCTGCGGGTATCTGGCAGGGGTTTTGCCGATCCGTTGATCGTTGCCGGCGATGGCCACCGCTTTCATGCCGCCGCTTGCATGGCAGATGCGGGTATTGAACTAGAGGCACTCATTCTTGAACCGGTCGGTCGCTCAACGGCACCGGCCATAGCGCTTGCAGCCCATTATCTGATGGCCAGAGACCCGGGCGCCGTTATGCTGTGCTGTCCGGCAGATCACGCCATCGCCAATCCGCAGGAATTTCGCAGCGCCGTAAAAATGGCATTGCCGGCAGCTCAAGAGGGGTCCCTTGTCGTATTCGGGATTGAACCAACCGGGCCGGAAACCGGGTTTGGTTATATCCGCAAGGGTGAACCCTGCGCCATCAACACCCTGTTCAAGGTAGAAAGCTTTGAAGAAAAACCTGACAGGGAACGCGCCGAAGAAATGCTTGCAGAGGGTGGGTATTTCTGGAATGCTGGAATTTTTTTGATGCAGGCGTCGACTTTTCTTGAGGAATTACAACGGCTGCAACCTGATATTTTCGAGGCCACAAAAAGAGCAATGCAGCAGGCCCGGCCGGACCTCGATTTCATTCGCCCTGATGCAAAATCCTTTAAGGCCTGTCCGTCTCTTTCAATCGACTATGCGGTCATGGAACATACTGCCCTGGCGGTTGTGGCACCGGTAAAGCTGCAATGGTCGGATATCGGTTCCTGGAATGCGCTCCATGACAATGGCGCTGCCGACGAATTCGGTGTCGTCCAACTGGGTGATGTTATGACGGTTGATACATCCGATACCTATATCCGTTCTGAAAGCCGCCTTGTGGCCTGTATCGGTGTTTCCGGACTGGCTGTGGTTGAAACTGCGGACGCCGTACTGGTGGCCAATCGCAACAATGCGCAGGACGTTAAAAAGATATTTGACCGGCTCGCAAAGGAAAACCGGCGTGAGGCAGTGCATCACAACCATGTGGAACGCCCGTGGGGTTCCTTTGAAACCCTGGCGCTGGGGTCGCGCTTTCAGGTCAAACGCATCATTGTCAAACCAGGTGGCATATTGTCTTTACAAAAGCACCATCACCGGGCGGAGCACTGGGTTGTGGTCGAGGGGACCGCCAATGTTACCGTCGGCGAGAACGTTCGGTTGATTTCAGAAAATGAGTCCACCTATATCCCGCTCGGCGAAATTCACCGGTTGGAAAATCCCGGAAAATTCCCGCTGGTGCTTATCGAAGTACAGACCGGTTCCTATCTCGGTGAAGATGATATTGTGCGCCTCGAAGACGTTTATAAACGAATTCCCGCCGCGTAGCCCTATTTTGTACCCTCGCAAAACCGTGATAGGTTTCACCGCAACGTGAGTGGCAAGTGAAATCGTTATTTTGTAAATTCTGTGCAACGAAAGAGAAAACCTATCATGAAAAATGCACAGATCCGCATCCTGGCAATAGCCGCCCTGCTCTCATTGGCACTTGCCAATTCCACGTTTGCCCAGACCTATTCCCCCAAAGCTGTCATTGAATTGTTCACATCTCAAGGCTGTTCTTCCTGTCCGCCTGCAGATGAAATTCTTGCAGGTTACACCGACAACAAGGATGTGCTGGCACTTGCATGGCACGTGGACTACTGGAATTATCTTGGCTGGAAAGATACCTTTTCCAGTGCAAAATTTACCCAGCGGCAACGGCGCTATGCCACGACATTGCGTGAAAGACAAATTTATACACCGCAGGCAATCATCAATGGTCGCGACCATGTGGTTGGTTCGCGTGGCCAGGAAATCAAAGGGCTGATCGAGGGGTTTGCAAAAACCGGTAAAGACCTCTTCGTGCCGATCAATGTTACCATCACCGATCAGCAGATGCAGATCAGGGTCAACGAAAAATCAGCCTCAAAAAATGACCCCACTCTCTATATGATATATTTCAACAAAGCGCGAAAAGTTGATATCAAACGCGGCGAGAACCGCGGCAAGACAATCGTCTATCGCAATATTGTTCGCGAAACCCAGATGCTCGGCATGCTGAAGGGCGGGGTGATTTCAGTTGACCTGCCTCTGTCTGAAATCAAGCGCGGCGGATATGATTCCTGCGCAATCCTGTTGCAGGAAACGACCGCAGACGGCACACCAGGTGCCATCATCGGGGCCACAGTAATCGAAAATCTCGGATCATAAAAAAAGGCCGGTGCCTGAATAAGGTCACCGGCCAAAACTGTTTTCAAGCAGACAAAATCAGCTTCACAACAGATTTGAACAATCAATGCTCCAAGGTTCCAGTGTGGAACCTGATTGCTTCAGAACAGGGTGGTCCGGTCCAACAGGCACCTCGAGGGGCTGGGGGGCTGTGATACGAGGGGCGGTTAAACCGGACCGTCTGAGGCAACGTCGAAACAATGGCCAGAAATTTTGTTGCGAACGCGTCCATAATGCGGCGACAATGTGAATTGTTCGGGATATCGATCACTCCGTGTATCAGTTTTGACGTTTTCGTGATCATTATTACATAATCTATACTATATATACTAGAATTTAATAAGCAAAATACAACTTGCAATTAGCACCGGCGCCCGACAGAATGGATTAACAGGCCAATAATTTTCCGGGATTTGCATGACGAATAGCGCCAACAGGGGTCAAAAAACCCACAAACACAAAAACATTGTCTTTCTGACTGATCAGCCAAATCCCCGGCATCCCGGTTATTCAGCAAACAAGCCAACCGCCGCCACCAGGACCGTATTGCAGCAGGTGAATTTTGATCGCAGGGAGCTGAATGAAATTCTGCGGGTCTATGGCTTCAAGGTAGCTGCAGGAGAGTGGCGGGATTATGCCATTGATCATCTGACTGAACGCGCGGTTTTCTCAATATTCAGAAACGCCAGCGAGGTACCGCTGTTTCAAATTGAAAAGAACCCCAAACTGGCCAACCGGCAGGGTATGTACAGCGTTACCGGTGTGGCCGGGCAGGTGCTTAAGCGCGGCACTGACTTGCGGCAGGTGTTGAAAATATTTGAAAAGAAGCCCAAATTACGGGTTATTTAGAGCCCGGAGCGTTTCGTTACTGATTAAGCGCCCGCTGCATCAGCACCACATCATGCCATTGACCATGTTTCCATCCAACTGCCTTCAAAATGCCAGTGTGTTCAAAACCCAAAGATTGATGTAGTCGGATTGACGGCTCCTTGTTTGTCCCGCCGACTACTGCCAGCATTTGATGGAATCCAGCATCCTCGCAGGCCGTAATCAAATGGGATAACAGCAGCTTCCCGACACCTTGTCCTCGCGCATCAGACGCCACATAGACAGTATCCTCAACACTCCACCGATAGGCCGGGCGCGGGCGAAAGGCGCTGGCATAGGCGTATCCG
>QIIJ01000213.1 GCA_003232595.1 Aurantimonadaceae bacterium
GATGGCGGAGCCTTGCACAAAATTAGTACACAGACCTTAAAAAACTGGAACAATATTGATGTCGGAATGGTCAGGGCAACACAACCGCTACTGGAAATTAGCTATATCTGACTCTAACTATGGACTTGTCTTTTTAAGAAACTGAATCAACTTGAATCTATTGAAACACTGATTCATGCATATCGCTTAAGCTGTTGAATTAACACGAATTTCATCAAAGCCATACCGAAGCCATGCCTGTCTTGTTAATCCTTCATCTTATACACTTTTGAAACCCCGGCACCACGGCACTGGATCGAGCCGTCATATTCCGGGGTTTCAATTTCGACAAATCTTGGAAGCTTCAAAAGCTCCTGTAGATAAGCCCGCCGATGAACTGGTTGAGGTTGCCGCAAATATCGCAGAGAATATAGACCTTGCCGTCAATCCGGCGCGGACGCCAACGGCGTGGCAACGCTTTATTGACTGCAACCGGACCACTTTGCGGCATCGCCAGTTCTGCTTCCTGCTTGCATGCATCGCAACAGACTTTCATCATCCGGTCCTTCGCTTATTACATTCCAATTGTCTAATATATGAATTCAAGCAGAACAGCAAGCTGACCGGGAGATTGCCACCTGCATGATGTTTGCATTTGGATTTGGCAAGTGGTTAGTATTTGTTCGAACCCAGTTTTTCCCGCAGGTACAAACCCATGACAGATGCCCCCTACCCCCGCGACATGATCGGCTATGGTCGCAATACACCAGAACCCCAATGGCCGAATGGGGCAAAAATCGCGGTACAGTTTGTAGTCAATTACGAGGAGGGTGGCGAGAACAATATCCTGCATGGGGATGCCGCATCGGAAGCATTTTTGTCTGAGATAGTTGGTGCAACGGCATGGCCGGGCCAGCGCCACATGAATATGGAATCGATCTATGAATACGGATCGCGCGCAGGGTTCTGGCGGCTGTGGCGCATGTTCACCGCCCGCAATATGCCGGTTACGGTTTACGGGGTCGCAACCGCGCTTGAGAAAAACCCTGAGGCAGTTGCAGCCATGAAAGAGGCCGATTGGGAGATCGCCTCGCACGGGTTGAAATGGATCGAGTACAAGGATTTCGACAAAAAGGAAGAGCGTGCCCATCTGGATGAGGCTATCCGCATCCACACCGAAGTGACCGGCTCTCGGCCATTGGGCGTTTACACCGGGCGGTCCTCAATCAACTCACTCGATATTGCAATGGAAGAAGGCGGATTTGCCTATTCCGCCGATTCCTATGCCGACGATTTACCCTATTGGGTTGAGGGGCCTGAAAAACCGCATTTGATAATTCCCTATACGCTTGATGCCAATGACATGCGTTTTGCCACGCCACAGGGGTTCAATTCGGGCGACCAGTTCTTCACCTATCTGAAGGACACCTTTGATGTGCTCTATCAGGAAGGACAGGAGGGCCATGCCAAAATGATGTCAATCGGACTTCATTGTCGATTGGCGGGGCGGCCCGGACGGGCAGCGGCGCTGGCGCGATTTCTCGACTATGTATCGGGTTTTGACGATGCCTGGACAACCCGGCGGATTGATATTGCCAATCACTGGCAGGAAAATCATTTCCCCGACTGATTTTATCAGATGATCAAAAATTTCACTACTCCACGATTTTTTTAGTGCCAAAAGGCAAAATTCGGTGCAATCTGCCGTAATTGGTTCAAAAACTAAAGGATGCAACGCATTGAACCCGGTAAAATTTCACATCAACGGGGAATTGGTGGAGGCCAGTGTCCGTGCGGATATGACCGTGCTGGAATGGCTGCGGTTGAACCCAAAATTGCGCGGCACAAAAGAAGGCTGCGCAGAAGGCGATTGCGGTGCCTGCTCGATATTGCTGGCGCGTCCGGGTGAAGGAAAACTCAACTATCGCGCCGCCAACAGCTGCATCATGCTGATGGGTCAGATTGAAGGCTGTTCGCTGGTTACCGTCGAAGGTTTAACTGCGGAAAAATCCGAGCCCCACCCCGTTCAGGCTGAAATGGCGAAAAACGGCTCGTCCCAGTGTGGATTTTGCACCCCCGGCATTGTCATGTCACTTGTCGGGCTGCTGGACAATAACCCCTCCCCCGATGATGAACAAATCCACGATGCGCTTGCGGGTAATCTTTGCCGTTGCACAGGCTACCGCCCGATTGTCGAGGCAGCAAAAAATGCTGCTGCCGACAGTATTGCCCGGTTGCAAAAGCTCGCTGTTGCACCGATTGACAATGAAGCCACGTCCAAGGCCGTTGGCAATGAGGCCTCGCTGTTTTTCAGACCAAAAACCATTGATGATCTGTGCACCATGAAATCCGAACACCCGGATGCTGATCTGCTGGCCGGGGGTACTGATCTCGCGCTCGATGTGGCACAGGCCAGGGAACGCTGGTCGATGGCAATCCTGACCTGCGCCATACCGGATATGTGTAAAATCCGCGAGACAGACAATTTTATGGAGTTTGGAGGAGCAGTTACATGGGAACAGGCCCTGCCATATCTGGAGAGATACTGGCCGTCCTTTGCCATTCTGGTGCGCCGCTTTGGCTCAACACAAGTGCGCTCGATGGGCACAATTGCCGGTAATATCGGCAATGCAAGTCCCATCGGCGACGGCCCACCTGCCCTGATGGCGCTCGGGGCAAGTGTCGTTCTGGCCTCGGTTCGGCGCGAGCGGGAAGTAGCACTGGACGAGTTTTTTACCGGCTACCGCACAACTGTGATGGACGCCGATGAGGTGATTACCCAAATTCGCATCCCCCTGCCCTTGCCAGACCAACATTTTCGCACCTACAAGATTTCCAAACGCTTTGATCAGGATATTTCCACTGTGTGCGGGGCTTTCATGGTGACCATGGAGGGCAGCACGGTTTCCAAAGCGCGCATTGCCTATGGTGGCATGGCGGCGACAAGCCAGCGTTGTCCCGATGCGGAAAAAGCCCTGATTGGTAATTCGTTGCCACAGGGCATGGCGGCGGCGGCGGAAGCAGTCAGCGAGTATTTTTCTCCGATGAGTGACGGGCGGGGATCGGCTCAATACCGCTCCAAAGTTGCGGCCAATCTGTGCGAACGCTTTGCCCGCGATATTGCCGGTGAAACAATCGAGGTGATGGCATTGTGAGCGCAATTGAGAAATTTGCCGATCTGTCTATGAAACGCAGCCATGTGGGCAAGGGCTATGCGCATGATTCAGCCAAAAAGCACCTTGATGGTTCCGCCCTTTATATTGATGATATGCCGGAACTGCCGCGCACCCTTCATGCGGCACTGGTGCTCTCACCTGTTGCCCATGGCCGGTTGAATGGAATTGACCCGGACAAAGCGCTTGCCCTTCCCGGTGTGGTCAGTGTTGTTTCGGCGAAGGATATCCCCGGCCACAACGAGGCGGCACCGATTTTGTCGGGCGAACCTGTATTTGCCACAGATCATGTGGAGCATGTGGGCCATATTGTTGCAGCGGTTGCAGCGGAAGATTTTGAAACAGCTGTGCAGGCCGCGCGGCTGGTGGAACTTGATATCACACCGCTGGAGCCGGTGCTTGATGTTGTGACTGCGCACAAAAATAATAATTACGCATTAAAACAGCAGCATCTTGTGGATGGTGATGCAAAGGAAGCTATTGCTGGTGCAGAACACATATTCGAAGGCACGTTCAAGATCGGCGGGCAGGATCATTTTTATCTGGAAGGTCAGATTGCCTATGCAATTCCGGGCGAAGACCGCGACATCACCATTCATTCATCAACCCAGCATCCTACAGAAGTACAGCACCATGTGGCGCACATATTGGGGATTCCGGCCCATGCGGTTGATATCCAGATACGCCGCATGGGTGGCGGTTTTGGCGGCAAGGAAAGCCATCCGACCATTATTGCCGCGATTGCAGCTGTTATTGCCGACGGGCAAAA
>QIIJ01000165.1 GCA_003232595.1 Aurantimonadaceae bacterium
ACACCGCTGTCGCCAAAAATAATGCGGAAAGCAAAGGCGCGTAAAATCTCATTTATCCAGTAAGGAATAATCAGCAGCAGCACCAGAATACGGATAAAGCCACCACCCTTGGTCTGACCAAGATAATAGGCAATCGGATAACAAATGAGAAGGTCGAATACAGTTACAATTGCGGCTGCAACCAGTGTTCGTACAAACACCAGCAGATCGACTTTGTTGTAACCGTCTTCATTGCCCTGGGCACCAAATACGAGATACTGGTAGTTCTCCAGGGTATACATATCCTTCGGCCCGCCCATTTCCGGCGGCGGCAGGTGTGGTCGAAACGACAGATCAAACATATAGAGCTGAGGCAGGATAATCAGAACGACTGTCCAGAAACCGACAAGCAAAATCAGCGCCCAGCCCATAAGGGCGCCATTTCTTCTGAAATAGTTTTTCATGAAACCGTTCATGGCGCTACTCGCTCGCCAGTTCGCCGGCGGGCACAACAACAGCCCGATCAGCACTGAATTGCAGGGTCAATTCCGAACCCGGATCAAACAGCTGGGTTTCACCACGATTGACCAGCGCCATTTTCATTTCCTTGCCTTCAGACCCCTCGAGAAACACATTGTAACTCTGGCCTTCAAATTCGGAGTGATGCACATTGGCAATAATTCTTGTATCGCTGGCAGTCTTTTGCTCAGAGAGTTCCAGCACTTCCGGGCGGATGAATATCATGGCGTCATCGCCAGGATTCAATATATCCCGGGCATCCGTGGCAATTCTTGATCGCAGCTTGCCGGTCCGGTTGGTATCGACAATCGCATAACCATCGGAAATCGATGAAACCTTGCCGCGGAAGACATTGTTTTCACCAACAAAAGAGGCGACAAATGCTGTCGAAGGATCATCATATATCGATTTGCCGTCAGCGATCTGATCAATGATCCCGGCTTTCATGACGGCCACACTGTCCGACATTGTCAGCGCTTCGCCCTGATCGTGGGTGATGTAGATGAATGTAATGCCGACACGTTGTTGTATCGAACGCAATTCGGTGCGCATATGTTGACGCAACTTCAAATCAAGCGCTGAAAGCGGCTCGTCGAGCAAAAGTACATCCGGCTCGGCACAAAGCGCACGCGCAATTGCCACCCGTTGTTTTTGTCCGCCGGAAAGCTCTGACGGCAGTTTATCGCCCTGTCCCGGCAACGCGATCAAATCAAGCAGTTCGTCAGCGCGTTTACGCCTCTCGGCGGTGCTGGCTCCACGAACTTCCATCGAAAAAGCAATATTTTCCCAAACTTTCATCAGCGGAAAAAGTGCAAGATTCTGGAATATCAGGGCGGTTGGCCGCTCATTTGGCCCCTTGCCGACCATATCGTTACCACCGATGAGTACCCTGCCATCGCTTGGTTCCAGGAACCCGGATACGGCACGCAGAATGGTGGTTTTACCGCAACCAGAGGGCCCCAGAAAGGAGAAAAACTCACCACCTTTGATGTTCACATTCGCTTCCCGAACGGCAACAAAATCCCCGAACTTGATCCACATATCCTGAAGATCAACACCAACGCCTGAACCCATCGAAGCCTCCCGATTTGTCATTGAATCTGACCGGATCTTGCGCCCGTATCAAACCACATGTCCCGCATTTGCCCCGGGCAATTTACGCCCGGGGATATTTATTAAGTTCAATGGCAACAGTTGCCGGAGCCTTAGGCGCTCTTGAACTTGTTCACATATTCGGTACGAACCTTGCCGTACCATGGTGCCTGTGGCGGCCATGGATTAAGGTTGGCCAGCGCATCACCTGGATAGGCTTCTGCGAAGTTCTTTTTGTAATTCGCATTGGCAAAACCATCAGCGCCCAGAACAGGTGAATTATAACCGTGTTTGTTGATAGCTTCGCCAGCCGGTTTGGCATCATAGGCAAACTTGATGAATTCATAGATTTCATCTGTGTTTTTGGCACCAATTGGTATTGCCATGCCGTCAACCCAGGCCATTGAGCCTTCTTTTGGAGCCTGATACTGAACCGGCTCACCTGCGGATTTGAGTGCCAGCGGCGGTCCATCCCAGGTCTGGCCAACGATCACGCCTTCTTTGAGCAGGCCGTTTTTCTGGGTATCTGCATCATTCCACAAAAGCTTGACGTTCTTCTTGCGGGCAATACACCAGTCAGCAACCTTCTGCCAGGTCGGTCGCATGGCTTCTTCTGATGCATAAGCACCCCACATGGCACCCTTGTCGAGTTCGCCAATGGTTTCCATGTAAAGACCCGCACAAAGCATCATTGAGTGAGGGCGACCCATGGTCTTGCCGGCGTTGGCTTCATCCCAAACCGCACCATAGGATGGCACACCACCTTCTGGCGCATAAAGATCGGTACGCCACGCCATACCCTCTGTACCCCAGATATGTGGCAGCCAGTGAGAGCCTTTGCCATTGAAGTTCCAGCCATCTGTGCCGATCTTCGACATGGCAGGATTGACCTTGCCGATTTCAACCCGGTTCATATCGAATGGTTGCAGCAATTCAAGCGGCCCCCATTCCAGTCCCTGGTTGTTGGTCGGCGATACGATATCGAAGCCCTGGCCCTTGTTTGCCTTCATCTTGTTGATGATTTCTTCGTTTGAACCAATACCGGTATAATTGATATGGATGCCGGTCTTGTCGGCAAAGGCTTTGATGAATCCATCAGGAAGATAGTCAGACCACATCAAGATGTTGATTTCACTTGCAGCCATTGCATTGCGAATGAACACAGGGCCACTCAACGCGACAGCACCGGCAGCAGCGCCACCCCGCAAAACTGCACGGCGGCTGAACTCTTTCGCAGCCAGCAGCGTTTGATTTGTTGGTTTACTCATTAAAATTCTCCCTTTAGGTTTGTTTTACTTTCGAATTATCAATCGAAAGATACATGAATAATGCCCTCATGACAGCATTATTCCAATACGACTGGATATTTTCCCCTCATGACAAATTGTGCAATTTGGCCATCAGCTGAGTTATTATTTCACCATGCGGTGCGTTTGGCAATTCACTATAATGAGGTTTTTAAATTTGGCAGGGCGAAAATCGACTTTTCTGGGTCCAGATCAAATTCTTGACAGAGTCCAGATTGGTCGTTGCAAACCTGTCGCAACTCCTTTCGACTTTTTTCGACAGTTTTCAGTTGCTTTCAAACAAGTCTTGCCGCCGCACACAAATTTGCAAGTTTTGTCATTGCCAGTTCACGCCCCAACATCGCAAGACCGCAGTCAGGCGCTGCCACCAATCGCGATTTATCAATATGATCGAGGGCAGCGGTCAACCGGCTCGTAATTTCATCTATGTCTTCAACCCGACTGTCAGCAATTGCGACCGCGCCGAATATAACAGTGGTTGCTTTAAATTTCTCCAGCAAAGTCAAATCATTGTGCCGGTGAGCATCCTCCAGCGAAACCTGACTAACGCTGCTTTGATCGATTGCATCCGCCAGCTGAAAATACACCTCGCGGTCAGCTTTATGATAGTGTTCATCGTCAAGTTTTTCAGGATAGCCGCAACACATATGCATCACCCGCTGCACTTCGTCCGGCACACCGTGAAAACAGCGATCAAGACATTCAACCCCATAATCCAGCGCTCGTTCAACATTGCGGGATATAAAGGCATCCGGCATCCGCCAGTGCCCTGATTTCGAAGTTCAGCGCGTCAGCAAGGTCAAATGCCAGCTGTTTTTCATCACTGTAGTGAACATTGGCGGTTGTATCCATTATTGTGGTTGGGCCGGGCACGGTTATTTTAACCGGACTGTCGGTAAACCGGCTCGCAATCCGGTAATCATGATCGAGGAAGTGCTCGCCCCTTGGTGAAATTTTACCGGTTATTGTTGGCAATTCCGTTTCATAGGCACCGTCACGCAGGACCTTGCGTGTCAGGTTGTCAAAGTCAAAACCCTCAAGGTGACGGCAATGATAGTGAATATAATTTTCGCGTCGCTGTTCACCGTCCGTGGGAATATCAATACCGGCACTTATCTGATCATTTATCGCAGTCTTGGTGGCTTTGACATAGAGGGTCTCTGTCGCTTCATCATGCTCGGCCATTGCCATGTTGGCCTGTCGGGTGACATCACCGCCTGAAGCTGCAAGCCCGTCCTGTTTTTGAAACCAGTCAATGATCGGCACATAATCGGGCTTGGGATAGGCACCAATGCAGGTTGTTTTGATTGCCATCTGAAAATTGCTCCCCTTCAAAGAATGAAACTTGACTGCAATTCAAGCAAACAATCAAGATATTTTCTTTGAAAAATTAGATGTTGAAAAACCAAAGCCAATGGTGAATATCTGATTGCCGCTGCCACTTTCCACAAGCAGCGTCAAACAATCACAAGGAGCCCTTGTTGTGGCCAGAAAAATCAAATGCATTTCCCCTGTTGACGGCTCAATATATCTTGAGCGCCCGGTGGCAGGCGACACTGAAATCCACGAGAAGTTTTCTGGAGCCCACACTGCCCAGCCGGAGTGGAAAAAACTCTCGATTGCCGAACGGGCAAAATATTGCAATGCCGCCGTTGATGCGATGCTTGCCATGAAAGATGATATCGTACCAGAACTGACCTGGCAGATGGGCCGTCCCGTGCGCTATGGCGCGGGAGAACTGGCAGGCTTTGAAGAACGCGCCCGCTATATGATATCAATCGCCGAAGAAAAGCTGGCCGATATAGACCCCGGCGACAAGGATGGTTTCAAACGCTACATCCGCCGCGAACCGCTGGGGCTGGTTCTGACAATTGCACCCTGGAATTTCCCATACCTCACCACCGTGAATTCGGTCATTCCAGCGTTGATGGCAGGAAATGCCGTCATCCTCAAACACGCTTCTCACACACTGCTGGTAGGCGAGCGCTTCCAGAAGGCATTTGATGTAGCAGGCCTGCCAAAAGGTGTATTCCAGAACATTGTCATGGATCACCGCCAGACCGGCGAGATTATCGGCGGCGGATTTGCCAATATGGTGTGTTTTACCGGCTCGGTCGATGCCGGTCGCCGGATGGAGGAACTGGCTGTTGGGCATTTCATTCCGGTCGGGCTTGAACTCGGCGGCAAAGACCCCGCCTATGTGCGCGCCGATGCCAATCTGGAGCACGCAATCGAAAACCTCGCCGACGGAGCGTTTTTCAATTCCGGCCAGTCGTGTTGCGGTATTGAACGCATTTATGCCCATGAGGATGTTTACGATGAATTTGTCGCCGGCATTGTCAAAGTTGCCAAAGGTTACGTTCTTGGAAACCCGCTTGAAGAGACGACTACCCTTGGCCCGATGATCAAACCTGAGGCTGCCGACTTTGTCCGCAACCAGATCAATGGCGCGGTTGCTGCCGGTGCAACACCCCATATCGATCCCGCTGATTTCCCATTGAGCAATCCCGGCTCCTCCTACCTCGCGCCACAAGTATTGACCGGCGTGGATCATACAATGTCGCTCATGCGAGAGGAGAGCTTTGGCCCCGTCGTCGGCATCATGAAAGTTTCGGGCGATGAAGAAGCCATTCAACTGATGAATGATTCCGATCTTGGCCTCACCGCGGCAATCTGGACCGAAGACGTGGAGGCAGCCGAAGCCATTGGCGACAGAATAGAAACCGGAACCGTGTTCATGAACCGCTGCGATTATCTCGACCCGGCACTGGCCTGGACCGGGGTTAAAAACACCGGTCGCGGCTGCACATTGTCGTCTCTCGGCTATGAATCTCTCACCCGGCCCAAGAGTTATCACTTAAGAACGAAAACATGAATTTGGCAAACCCGTAGTCAAATTCCATGCACTCCCACAGGAGCACTATCATGAGCATTACCGCAAACTGGTCATATCCCACCGCAGTCCGTTTTGGTGCCGGACGCATTTCGGAACTTGGTGAGGCCTGCAATTCAGCCGGAATTAAAAACCCGCTTTTTGTCACTGATCCTGGTATCTTGCCCTTGCCAATCACCAAAACAGCGCTGGACGTGCTGGAAAACGCAGGGCTTGGCAGCACCACATTTTCAGATGTACAGCCCAACCCGACAGCCAGCAATGTGGCGGCCGGCCTGAAAGTCATGAAAGCTGGCGGCCATGACGGGGTTGTCGCATTTGGCGGCGGTTCTGCACTTGATGCGGGCAAAACCATCGCCTTCATGCTCGGCCAGGCCCGCCCGATGTGGGATTTTGAAGATTTCGGAGACTGGTGGACCCGTGCTGATCCAAACGGTATAGCCCCGATTGTAGCGGTACCGACAACAGCTGGAACCGGGTCTGAGGTCGGGCGCGCGGGCGTCATCACCAATGAGGAAACCGAAACCAAGAAGGTGATTTTCCACCCCAAAATGCTGCCGCTTGAAGTGATTTGTGACCCGGAACTGACCCTTGGCCTGCCGCCGCACATCACCGCAGGAACCGGCCTTGATGCCTTCATCCACTGCCTTGAAGCCTATCTTGCACCGTCCTATCACCCGATGTCGGAAGGTATTGCGGTTGAAGGCATGCGCCTGGTCAAGGAATATCTGCCACGCGCGTACCGGGACGGAAGTGATATAGAGGCTAGAGGACATATGATGTCAGCAGCAGCCATGGGCGCAGTTGCCTTTCAGAAAGGCCTTGGTGGCATTCATTCGCTCTCCCATCCGGTAAGCGCGCTTTATCACACCGCCCAACCAACGCGATTTTCATGCCCTATATTCTGCAGCACAACCGCCCGGCAATTGAGAACAAAATTGCCCGGCTGACCAAGTGGCTGGGCATTGACAACAACTTTGACGGCTTCATGGATTATGTACTGGCGACCCGCAAAGAGCTTGGGATTCCCAATACCATCAAGGAACTTGATGTCGGCAACAACCAGTTTACCCGCATGGCAGAGATGGCCGTGGTCGACCCGACAGCCAGTGGTAATCCGGTTAGTCTGGAAGTCGAGGATTGCGTAAAAATGTATCAACAGGCTTATGCCGGAGAAATCGGATAGGCCCTGACAGCGGATTTCAATGGAACCCATTCTTGCATCGCTGATATTCCTGCCGATCAGTCTTGGCCTGCTGGGTATTCCTGCCGATCAGTCTTGGCCTGCTGGGGTTTATTGAGCCTTGCACCATTGGCAGCCACCTGCTGTTTTTAAACACCCAGGAAAATCGCAGCCGTACCGGGCAGTTAAAAGCCGTAATTGTCTTCATTGCCGCCCGAACCGTGGTAACCGGTATGCTCGGCGCACTGATCGCCTATGTCGGGCAAACGTTGTTTGGCCTGCAAAACATCTTTGGCTGGGTCTTCGGCATCCTGTTCATCATCATCGGTGTGGATTTTCTTGTTAACCGGCCAGGCCGGTTATCGCGGGCAATCGGGTTGTCACCTGAAAAGTGGAAAAAAGCCCAGTCGCCCTTGTTTCTCGGCATGGTGTTTGGCCTCAACATTCCGGCAACCGGTATTCCGGTCCTGCTTGCTTTGCTCAGTCTTGCTGCAAATCTTGAAAGCGCCGTTCAGGGCTTCTGGATGATGGCCCTGTTCGGTTTCTTTCTGTCCG
>QIIJ01000152.1 GCA_003232595.1 Aurantimonadaceae bacterium
GCCTCATAGGCTTTCAGCATTTCGCCGATCTTTGTACCCATGCCCGCACAGGCCCAG
Source organism: Aurantimonadaceae bacterium (assembly GCA_003232595.1). Taxonomy (GTDB): domain Bacteria; phylum Pseudomonadota; class Alphaproteobacteria; order Rhizobiales; family Rhizobiaceae; genus SZUA-100. The sequence goes on from QIIJ01000152.1 coordinate 58, forward strand.
CCAAGATGGGTTTCAAGAATCTGCCCGACATTCATCCGGCTTGGCACCCCAAGCGGGTTGAGCACGATGTCGGCATGCGTTCCATCTTCCAGAAACGGCATATCCTCCACCGGCAGAATGCGGGATACCACGCCCTTGTTGCCGTGACGACCGGCCATCTTGTCACCCGGTTGCAGCTTGCGCTTGATCGCAACAAACACCTTGACCATCTTCATGACGCCCGGCGGCAGTTCATCACCGCGTTGCAGTTTTTCAACCTTGTCCATGAAGCGGCCTTCCAACATCGACTTGGATTCGTCGTACTGGTTGCGCAATGCTTCAATCTGGCCCTGCAATTTTTCGTCATCGACAGCAAATTGCCACCACTGGCTGCGCGGGAATTCGCCCATCACCTCGTCGTTAAGGACCACACCCTTTGAATAGTCTTTCGGCCCGGCAATGGCTTTTTTGCGATCAAGCATGCCAGCAAGGCGGCTATAGGTGTTGCGGTCCAATATGGCCTGCTCGTCGTCGCGGTCTTTTGCGAGGTTTTCGATTTCCTCGCGTTCGATCGCCATGGCGCGTTCATCTTTTTCAATGCCGTGGCGATTGAAAACTCGAACTTCCACCACGGTGCCAAAGGCTCCCGGCGACATGCGAAGCGACGTATCACGTACATCTGAGGCTTTTTCGCCAAAGATTGCACGCAACAGCTTTTCTTCCGGTGTCATTGGGCTTTCGCCCTTTGGCGTGATCTTGCCGACCAGAATATCGCCCGGGCCGACTTCGGCACCGATATAGGTGATACCGGCCTCATCGAGATTGCGTAGCGCTTCCTCGGAGACGTTTGGAATATCCCGGGTGATTTCCTCCGGCCCGAGTTTGGTATCACGTGCCATAACCTCGAATTCCTCAATATGAATTGAGGTAAAAACGTCATCACGCACAATGCGCTCTGAAAGCAGGATGGAATCTTCGAAATTATAACCGTTCCACGGCATAAACGCGACAAGCACGTTACGGCCAAGAGCCAGATCACCAAGATCGGTCGACGGGCCGTCGGCCAGAATGTCGCCCTTGTTGACCCGATCACCCACAGTCACCAGTGGGCGCTGGTTGATACAGGTGGACTGGTTCGAGCGCTGGAATTTCTGCAAACGGTAGATATCAACGCCCGGCTCTGAAGGATCAAGATCCTCTGTTACGCGCACTACGATACGGGTTGCATCGACCTGGTCGACCACCCCTCCCCGGCGCGCGCCGATGGCAGCGCCGGAATCCTGCGCCACAATGCGTTCCATGCCGGTGCCGACAAATGGCGCTTCGGCTTTCACCAGCGGCACAGCCTGACGCATCATGTTAGAACCCATCAGCGCCCGGTTTGCATCATCGTTTTCAAGGAACGGAATGAGCGCTGCCGCAACAGAAACCAGCTGTTTTGGCGACACATCCATCAAATCCACCGCATCTGGTGAAATCGCAACCACATTACCCGCATGACGGCAGATCACTGAATCGTTGACAAAAACAAAGTCATCATCAAGTGGCGCATTGGCCTGGGCAACCGTAAACTTGGCCTCTTCCATCGCCGAAAGATAAACCACTTCACGGGTAACCTTGCCGTCAACAACCTTGCGGTAGGGGCTTTCAATAAAGCCGTATTTGTTAATCCGGGCAAAAGTCGCAAGTGAGTTGATCAGGCCGATATTCGGGCCTTCCGGTGTTTCAATCGGACAGATGCGACCATAGTGGGTTGGATGCACATCACGCACTTCAAAACCGGCCCGCTCGCGGGTCAGACCACCCGGCCCAAGCGCTGACAGACGGCGCTTATGGGTGATTTCTGAAAGCGGATTGGTCTGGTCCATGAACTGGGAAAGCTGGGACGAACCGAAGAACTCCCGCACTGCCGCTGCAGCAGGTTTGGCATTGATCAGATCCTGCGGCATTACAGTGTCGATTTCGATCGACGACATACGCTCCTTGATCGCCCGCTCCATACGCAACAGACCAACACGGTACTGGTTTTCCATCAGTTCGCCAACAGAGCGAACCCGACGGTTTCCAAGGTTATCGATATCATCGATTTCGCCTTTGCCATCACGCAACCCAACCAGGGTCTTGACCACTTCGAGAATGTCTTCCTTGCGCAGCACACGCACGGTGTCTTCGCAGTCGAGATCAAGGCGCATGTTCATTTTCACGCGGCCCACGGAAGAAAGGTCATAACGCTCACGGTCAAAGAACAGCGACTGGAACATGGCTTCGGCCGTATCCATTGTTGGCGGCTCGCCCGGGCGCATCACCCGGTAGATGTCAAACAGGGCATCCTGACGGTTTTCGTTTTTGTCTGCAGCCAGTGTATTTCGAATGTAAGCGCCGATATTGACGTGATCGATATCGAGCACCGACAGTTCATTGTTACCAAGCTCACCCAGCGCCTCGATTGAGGCCTCGTCAAGCTCGTCACCTGCTTCGTAGTAGATTTCGCCGGTTTTCATATTGACGATATCTTCTGACAGATATTGTCCATAAATCTGCTCGACCGGAACGCGGATGAACTTGGTGCCACCCTCTTCGATCTTTTTAAGCGCACGCGCTGTCAGCTTTTTATTGGCTTCGATAATGACCTTGCCTGAATCAGCATCGATCACGTCTTCCATTGGCTTGGTGCCGCGATGACGTTCTGCAAGAAACGGCATGCGCCATTCATCGCCCTTCTTTTCTTTCTTAATGGCGAAAGAGGAATAGAAGGTGGACAGGATTTCCTCGCCATCAAGACCAAGCGCCATCAGCAGGGATGTGACAGGTATCTTGCGGCGGCGGTCGATGCGGGCATAGACGATGTCTTTGGCATCAAATTCGATATCAAGCCAGGAACCGCGATAGGGAATGACCCGCGAAGCAAACAGCAACTTGCCACTTGAATGTGTTTTACCCTTGTCATGGTCGAAGAAGACGCCGGGCGAGCGATGCATCTGGGAGACGATCACCCGTTCGGTGCCATTGATAACGAAGGTGCCATTGCCGGTCATCAACGGCATGTCACCCATATAAACGTCTTGCTCTTTGATGTCCTTAACGGATTTGGCTTCCGTTTCCTCATCAATATCAAACACGATAAGGCGCAGCGTTACCTTGAGCGGCGCTGCATAAGTCATATCGCGCTGGCGGCATTCCTCGACATCATATTTAGGCGGTTCAAATTCGTAAGAGACAAATTCGAGCATCGCCGACCCGGTAAAATCCGAAATCGGGAAAACAGACTGGAACACAGCCTGAAGACCTTCATCTCCCCGACCGCCTTCCGGCTTTTCCATCATCAAAAAGTGGTCATAGGATGCCTTTTGAACCTCAATGAGGTTCGGCATATCTGCCACTTCAGTGATATGTCCATAGACTTTTCTAACGCGTTTACGACCATTAAAGGAATGGGTCTTAGCCATATTCGATCCTATCCAACTGCCTTCAGAGCATAACTGCCGCTGAAAATGCGATTCATTAATTGCTATCTGTTGAAACCTGTCGCCAAAAAGCCCTATTCAACCGGACCTTCAGGACACCTGTTTCAGGTGCAGAT
>QIIJ01000437.1 GCA_003232595.1 Aurantimonadaceae bacterium
AATTCCGCAGGGTACGGGTTCCTTGTTCGTGGCATGCAAAACACCTTCCTTCAATAATTGAAAAGTGTCCATCAATCCGGGGGAACTCCACTCTATTGATCGGTGTTTAGCTTTTCGGCCGACGTCGAACTGTCACGAAAAATATACTGGAAACACCGAAATGAGCCCAAAGCGCTGGCTCGCCCCCTAGATTTTATCACAAGCTTTCGGGCTGCATTTTGTCGGTGGAGCTCTTGGTTTTAATGATTTGTCGCCCACCGCGGAAACCACACCGGTGTTTCGGATGCTATAACAATTCGTACCTATAGGCCGTACATTGACGCGGTCTTAAGACAATAGCCCCCATTTCCGACAGTAATCTGTCGAAAAATAGACACGAAATCCAATATGCGCCACACATATGGGCGGAACTCCAAAATTTCCGGAATTGTGACGAGTGCCAAAACATGAACGATATTCGCCAAGCAATAGCAATCGGCAAAGCCGAGTTGAGAAAGGCAAGACGAAACAGCGCCGGCCTCTTTGGGGCCGCTATACTTTTTAGCGTATTCGTCAATCTGCTGATGCTTACCGGCCCGCTATTCATGCTCCAAATATATGATCGTGTCCTCAACTCACGATCAGAGGAAACCTTGGTTGCTCTGTTTGTTCTCGTTGCATGTTTGTTTTTGTTGATGGCCGTCCTTGACTACGCTCGGGGTCGGGTAACAGCAAGAGTTGGGGCTAGGTTGCAGAAAAATTTGGATTCACGAGTTTTTGCAGCGACGATGAAGCGCGCGCAAATCCCCAATGATACCTTTGATTCAGGGAATGCGTTGCGCCACCTCGACGCTCTTCAGTCATTTTATTCGTCGCCAGGTATTCTGGCCATCCTCGACGTTCCCTGGACGCCGCTGTTTTTCGCAGCGATATTTATTTTCCACCCTAATCTCGGCTGGCTGGCAGTGGGTGGCGGTGGGTATTTGGTCACACTAACCATCATCAACCAGTTAATTACATTTCGGAAAGTGCGAGAGTCTCAGATTAGTACCGAGATTGCGCACTCGTTTGCGGCGGAGGCTCGAGCGGCAAATGAGATCGTGACATCGCAAGGGATGCAGACGGCAATTAACAAGCGCCTTGCCTCGAAAAGGGCGGAGGCGCTTTCACAATCCATGTTTGCCAGCGACTGGACAGGTAGTTTTTCGTCTCTGATAAAGGCAAGCCGTCTGTTTCTACAATCCGCGATGCTCGGTGTGGGCGCATTTCTGGTCCTGAAGGGTGAACTGACCGCTGGCGCCATGATTGCGGGCTCTATCCTGTTGGGGCGCGCGCTGGCCCCGGTTGAACAATTGATGGGGCAATGGTCCATGTTGCAGCGAGCGCGTACAGGGTGGAACGCGCTTGCAAAAATTCTGGCAGCCACGCCGGAAGACCGTCCGAAGACAAAGCTCCCGACGCCAAAAGCGTTGCTTACGGCCTCGGCAATTTCTGTCTACCCGCCCGGCGAAAAGAAACCGGTACTTCGGAATGTTTCGTTTACGTTGGAGCCCGGACATGCTGTGGGGGTGATCGGCCGCAGCGGTTCCGGAAAATCCACCTTGGCCAAAACTGTTTTGGGAATACTGCCCGCCGCTTCGGGAGAAGTGCGGCTGGGTGGTGCAACCATTGATCAATATGAACCCGAAGATCTTGGGCAACATATTGGCTACCTTCCTCAGGCTGTCACGCTCTTCAATGGGACGATTACGGAAAATATCGCTCGCATGTCTCTTGAACCCGACACCGACGCAGTGATTAAGGCGGCCGTCAAAGCAAATGCACACGAGATGATCACCCGGCTTCCCGAAGGATACAATACCTACATTAATGGGAATAACAGCAAGTTGTCTGGTGGCGAAATGCAACGGATAGCTTTGGCGCGCGCCGTTTATGGTGACCCGGTCATCTTAATCCTGGACGAGCCGAATTCGGCATTGGACGCGGATGGATCCAACGCCTTAAGTGCCTGTGTGCGTAGCTTAAAGGAAGAGGGAAAGTCGGTCGTCATTTTTACCCACCGCCCAACCGCGATCGCCGAGTGTGACCTTTTGTTGATCCTGGACAATGGTACCGTCACCGCATTCGGACCGGCAGAGGAAACTATGAAATCAATGCTAAAAAACGCTGCGGAAGTTCAGCGGAGTGTTCAAAATAGGCCAGCTGCCGAATGAAAAAAAATAAAGATAATGAAGCCAAATGGCTGACCAGCGCAACATTCCCTTTGATTACGGGTTTCCTTGCTCTGCTGGTGTTAATCGGCGGGCTCGGATACTGGAGCGTGTCCACCAAAATTGCCGGCGCCGTCGTTTCCTCCGGTGTCGTCAAAGTGGAGGCAAATCAGCAGGTGGTCCAACACCTTGAAGGGGGCGTAGTTGGAGCAATTCTCGCTAAAAACGGAGATTATGTTGAGGCGGGGCAAACGCTTATTAAATTCGACGATACGCTTCTCCGAACAGAATTGGTCACAGTCAAACGGCAACTCAATGAGATTTTGGCGCGGTCCGAGCGTCTCCAAGCCGAAAGAGATGGGGTTGACGAATTGGCTTTTCCGGAACAATTAACCACCGCTGCAAGTTTGGATCGGAGTACGGCCCGCCAAATGAGCGGCCAGCTGAGACAGTTCGAGATTCGCAAAGAGGCTCTGTCTCTAGAACTCGAACTCCTGCAGGAACAGATTACGCAGATCGATATCAGGGTGTGGGGCTCAAAATCTCAGCTAGAGGCCATGAAACGGCGAAAAAATCTGTTTGCCGAGGAATTGGAAAACCAACAAACGTTATTAGACAAGGGGCTGACGCAAGCGTCGCGTGTCGTGGAACTACGAGGTGAAATTGCCAATATTGAAGGGCAGATCGGTCAATTGAAGTCCGACATTGCGGGATTTAAAGTTCAGATCGCAGCATTGAAAATAGAAATTGTCAAATTGACTACAAATCGAGCGGAAAATGCGATTACGCAACTGCGGGATATTCAATACTCAGAAATTGAATTGAATGCCCGGATTATTTCTTTGTCGAAAAAGCTTTTTGATCTCGAGGTAAAAGCGCCCATGAGCGGTTTAGTGCATCGCTCAAAGGTTTTTGCGTTGCAATCTGTCGTGCAACCGGGTGCTCAGATTATGTACATCATCCCGCAAGACCAGCAGTTTCTGATTGCGGCGCGTGTTGATACGACGAGTATCGATCAGATTTTTGTTGGGCAGGAAGTTGGTCTGCGATTTACGGTGTTCGATCAGCGCGAGACTCCGGAGTTGATAGGGCGGGTTTCAAAAATTTCGGCTGACGCGATCATCGACGATGTATCGGGTGCTGCCTATTATTCGGTCGAGTTCTTGCCTGAGAAAGATGAACTCAGCAAACTCGGAGATGAAGTGCTGCTGCCGGGAATGCCTGTGGAGGCTTTCATTAAGACTAGCGAGCGTTCGCCTTTGGAATACCTTACGAAACCGCTTACCGATTATTTTTCTCGAGCGTTTAGAGGGTAACTGCGGTCGCGTTGGTGCTGTCAGACGGATGCGAACCAGTCTCTTGAAGGGCAGTGAAGCTGCCCCTTATGCCGAGCAAAGATTGCGCCACTCGGAGAGAATGG
>QIIJ01000154.1 GCA_003232595.1 Aurantimonadaceae bacterium
TGTCAATGCACCTTTAACTGAAAGGCCAAGAAACACATCAGCGCCGACCATTGCTTCCGCCAGCGAACGGGTATCCGTTTTCACAGCGTGGGCTGATTTCCACTGGTTCATGCCTTCCTCGCGGCCCTGGTAAATTGGTCCTTTGGTGTCGCACAAGATGATGTTTTCCGGGTTGAAGCCCATGGCTTTGATCAACTCAACGCAGGCAATACCGGCGGACCCGGCGCCATTGCAGACCAGTTTTGTCGATTTCTTGTCGCGGTCTGTCAAATAAAGCGCGTTAATCAATCCCGCTGCAGTGATGATGGCAGTGCCGTGCTGATCATCATGAAAAACAGGGATGTCCATGATTTCCCGCAGAGCCTGTTCGATAATAAAACACTCCGGAGCCTTGATATCCTCAAGGTTGATACCGCCAAAGGATGGGCCGAGATGACGCACGCAATTGATGAATTCATCGGCATCTTCGGTATCGACTTCAAGATCAATTGCATCGATGTCAGCAAAGCACTTGAACAACACGGCCTTGCCCTCCATCACCGGTTTTGAGGCCAGTGCACCGAGATTGCCCATGCCGAGAATGGCTGTTCCGTTGGTAATCACACCAACCATGTTACCTCGCGTGGTATAGTCGAAGGCGCACGAGGGGTCTGCATGAATAGCGGCCACCGGCACCGCAACGCCAGGCGAATAGGCCAGCGACAGGTCACGCTGGGTGGTCATGGATTTGGTAGGGTTGATTTCCAGCTTGCCGGGTCGGCCTTTGCTGTGGAATTCAAGCGCTTCTTAATCGGTTATAACCGGGCGTGATCTTGAGTCGCTGTCGTTTGAGGCCATGCGGTTCTTTCTTAAGGGTAATTTGGTCGCAGCCAGAAGGCGGACAGCAACATTAGACAAGCATTATCATTGTCACAAGTCCGAGAGTTGTGAATAGTTGCCGTTGCAGATGAAACCGGCCATTCAATCTGCTAACACTACAATGGATAATTGCAACTAAAGAACTGAACTCCAGTGAAGCCCAACAAACCTGTCCATGATATGCCCGCCCCGGGAGAAAAACCCAAAAACACATTGTCGCCCGCCATGACGCCGATGATGGCGCAATATATCGAGATCAAATCGGCCAATCCGGGCTCGCTGCTGTTTTACCGTATGGGTGATTTTTACGAATTGTTCTTTGACGACGCTGAAGAGGCATCGCGTGCGCTCGGCATCACGCTTACCAAACGTGGCAAACATCTTGGCGAAGATATTCCGATGTGCGGTGTGCCGGTTCATGCAGCCGATGATTATCTGCAAAAACTGATCAAACTCGGCTTTCGTGTTGCAGTGTGCGAACAGACGGAAGATCCCAAAGATGCGAAAAAACGCGGTTATAAAGCCGTTGTGCGCCGTGAGGTTCAACGTCTGGTGACACCTGGCACTTTGACCGAGGAAAAACTGCTCGATCCGGCGTCATCCAATTATCTGTGCGCGCTTGCGCGGATCAAATCAAATTCACAAAGTGCAGACATGGCGCTGGCATGGATCGATATTTCCACCGGTTCGTTTCAGGTCGTTGAAACTGATATTAACCGCCTTGGTGCGGACCTTGCCAGGATCAACCCGCAGGAGTTGATCCTGGCCGATAGCATATTTCATGATCCGACTGTGCGCCCGCTGCTTGACATGCAGCAATTTGCAATCACTCCTCAACCCTCCGTACTGTTTGACAGCACAACTGCAGGAACGCGACTTGCCGATTTTTACCGGGTAAAAACTTTGGACGGGTTCGGCACATTTTCGCGGGTGGAGGTTGCGGCCGCATCGGCGGCTGTTTCCTATGTGGAAAAAACCCAGATAAGCGAACGCCCGAACCTTGCCCGCCCGGTGCGGGAGGATGCGTCGGGCAATTTGTTTATTGATGCTGCAACCCGGGCCAATCTGGAGCTCACGCGCACTCTTTCAGGTGAAAAACAGGGCTCTTTGTTACGCTGCATCGACCGCACAGTTTCCGGGGGCGGGGCAAGGTTGTTGGGCGAACGGCTGATGAACCCGCTAACAGACCCGCAGAAAATCACAGCGCGACAGGATGAAATTGCCTTCATGCTGGTTGAGGAGCGGCTATCACTTGATCTATCGTCAATATTGAAGGGCACGCCGGATATGCCACGGCCGCTTTCGCGTCTTGCCCTCAACCGGGGAGGACCACGCGACCTCGGGGCGCTCAAAAATGGACTGGAAAACTCCGACCGGATTGCCCGACTGATCAACAGCTACTCAGCTTTGCCCGATAATATTGCCAGCGCCATTGAAAAGCTTAAGGCCCTACCGGAGAATGTTCAAACCCACCTTGCATCGGCCCTTGATGATGAACTGCCAATGCTCAAGCGGGATGGAGGTTTTATTTGCGACGGCTATGATCACGAACTCGACGAGTTGCGCGAATTACGGGATCAAAGCCGCAAGGTAATTGCAGGACTGCAGGCGGACTATGCACGGGAAACCGGGGTGAAAAACCTGAAAATCCGTCACAACAACGTGTTGGGTTATTTTATTGAGGTCACTGCACTGAATTCGGCTGCACTCACCGGCGAGGAAGGCAAGGCACGTTTTATCCATCGCCAGACAATGGCTAATGCCATGCGGTTTACCACAACGGAACTTGCGGAACTTGAAACGAAAATTGCCAACGCTGCTGGAAAAGCACTGGAGATCGAGCTTGCCATCTTTGAACGGCTGAAGGAGGAAGTGGTAGCAATCGGAGGCGAAATCAGTGCGGCCGCCCGGGCCATCGCCTCACTTGATGTGGCTGCAAGCCTTGCCGGTCTGGCCAATGAGCAGGGCTACGCGCGGCCCCGGGTCGATGACAGCCGCAGCTTCGATATTGTAGCTGGTCGCCATGCGGTGGTTGAACAGATGTTACGCAGGGCGGCGGCGGACCCGTTTGTTGCCAATGATTGCAATATTGGCGCAGGCAGTGATGATGGCGACGCGAAAATATGGCTACTGACTGGGCCCAATATGGGTGGCAAGTCGACCTTTTTGCGGCAAAATGCGCTGATTGTCATTCTTGCCCAGATGGGGTCATTCGTGCCGGCGGGCAGTGCTCATATTGGCATTGTTGACCGGCTGTTTTCACGGGTAGGTGCTGCAGATGACCTGGCTCGCGGACGTTCAACCTTCATGGTCGAAATGGTAGAAACAGCAGCAATACTTAATCAGGCCGGCCCAAGGGCGTTGGTCATTCTGGATGAAATCGGGCGTGGAACCGCCACATTTGACGGACTTTCGATCGCATGGGCGACTATTGAACACCTGCACGCAGTCAACAAATGCCGCACATTGTTTGCCACTCATTATCACGAATTAACAGCGCTTGCCGAACCATTGCAAAACCTTGCCAATGTGACGCTGAAGGTGAAAGAATGGGATGGCGATGTGGTGTTTCTGCACGAGGTTATCCCAGGTTCTGCCGACCGATCCTACGGTATTCAGGTGGCACGTCTCGCAGGCCTGCCAGACGCCGTGGTTGCCCGGGCCCGTGATGTTTTGGAACAGCTGGAAGAAGGAGACCGCAAAACTCCCGGCGCATCGCTGATTGATGATCTGCCGCTGCATCGCTGATTGATGATCTGCCGCTGTTTACTGTCGGGCAGAAACCGGCTTCATCCCAGACAAAACCTGATCAGCCCCTGAGTGACCAGCTTGCCACCATCAATCCCGATGAGCTTACACCAAGGGAGGCACTTGACGCGCTCTATGCGCTGAAATCAACTGCCGAGAAAAAACATTGAGGTATTACTTCAAGTATTAAACACCCGTTTTGGCTGGAACATGCCTTTGTCAATTTTTCCGATCGCAACAACTTCGCCATTGAGTGTTGCACATATTTCTTCTGCACAAAGCGGTGCATCCCTGCCCATCACCAACACCGCATTGCCCAGACGGATACGATTGGCGGTGTCTTGCGGAAATTCGATTACCGGTAAATCGACCAGTGCAGCGCCCGGACTGATCAACAGGTTATCAAGGGCATCAAAATCCCCCTCAAGCACGGTTAATTCTTCAAGATCGACCATATCTCCTTCACCAAACGGGTGGACTGACACCCGATGCAGCGTGCTGACATGACCAAAGCAGCCAAGATCACGGCCTAAATCGCGGGCGAAAGCACGCACATAAGTCCCTTTACTGCACACCACCTCAAAAACGGCACTGTTCTCATCCGGCGTTTCCAGCAATTTAAATGTCTCGACAAAAACCTCGCGAGACCTGAGCCTGACCTCCTCCCCTGCGCGGGCAAGGTCGTAGGCGCGTTCGCCATCGATTTTGAGTGCTGAAAAATTTGGCGGTATTTGTTGGATATCACCAGAATACCGGGGCAATATTGCCTCGATCTCACCGGCTGCCGGACGGCTAGTGGCTGATTCAATAACCTCCCCTTCCCTGTCATCGGTAGTGGTCTGAGCACCCCAGGCGACGGTAAAACGGTATGTTTTCATACCGCTCATAACGTAATTGACAGTCTTTGTGGCCTCACCCAGGGCAATTGGCAACATACCGGTCGCAAGAGGATCAAGGGTGCCAGCATGACCAGCCTTTTGCGCCTGAAACAGCCATTTCACCTTGCCAACCGCCTGAGTTGAGCCAAAATCATAAGGCTTGTTGAGGATCAGCCAGCCGGAAACCGGACGGCCTTTTTTCTTACGCGCCATGGCTCTATTCTTCAGTTTCGCTCAGGTCGCGAGCAACGGCGTCAGATCGCAGCAGCGCATCAATGCGTGCATAATTGTCA
>QIIJ01000431.1 GCA_003232595.1 Aurantimonadaceae bacterium
CAACCGGTTGCCGCTGCCCGCCGCGGCCTTGAAATTGCCCGGGAAGCTCAAACGCTGACCCTGTTTAATCCGGCCCCGGCGGCTCCCTTTGGTGATGATATTTATCCCTTGTGCGACTATATCACACCCAATGAAACCGAAGCCACCGACCTGACCGGCATTGATGTTTTGTCGGTCGATGATGCCAGGCGGGCTGGCGATGTATTCCTTAAAAAGGGCGTGGGTACAGCCCTTATCACTCTTGGTGAAGCAGGAGCGCTGTTTCACAGCAGGGATATTTCCGAAGTTTTGCCTGCAATCAGTCCCGGCAATGTGGTTGATACGACCGGTGCCGGAGATGCTTTCAATGGCTGCTTTGCCGCCGCGCTGGCACGCGGAGAGGAGCCGTTGCGGGCAGCAGAGTTTGCTAATGCGGCTGCGGGAATTTCTGTAACCCGACAAGGTACGGCAGCAGCAATGCCGATGCTTGGCGAGATAGAGGAACAATTGGCTTAATTTGCAAAACTGAAAATATCAGACACTTTGCTCTTTTTTCCCCGCCCCCCAGTGCGCCCCCCAGTACATTGCCAGATTTGCCGAAATTGCGGCCATGGCAACCGCCGCAATCCACCAGGTCTGGGTAAAGCCGTGACCGACTGCCGATACCACATAGGCCGAAGTTAATATCTGGGCCAACAACACCCGGTTTTGTCGTGCCAGCGTGTCACCGATTACTCCCACCGCCAGCAATATACCGGACAGAAGTGTAGCACCAATTGCGCCAAGATTGATCCAGGTTTCCAGAATAAAACTATGGGGATGTGTTGTTTTTGCCGGAAACCCTGCCGCCACGGCAAATCGACCGGCCGAACCATCCATTCCTAGCTTCCTGTGCGCCCGCATTCCCTGGCCGCGAACAGGGTTTTCCCGGATCAGTTCAGTGTAACCGCTCCAGATTGCAATACGGTGCTCAGCATTGCCGGCTTTGATAAATTGTTGAGGAAGCTTGTCAAATATGCCGGGCATATAGGGTACAGCCAAAGGAAATGCGAGAATTCCAATGGCCATGCCTGCAATTACCGCCCGGTAGATTGTGCGGCTGAACCATGTCAACAGCCCCGCTATAAGCCCCGCAACAACACCGCTTTGGGCCGATTGTCCATCGGAAGAATATATTGCAGCCAGACAAAGAGCGAGTAACAAAAGAACAGCAGCTCCGGATTTAGCTGATTTCATGCCAATTATTGCCAGCGCCGGCCAAATCAGCACGGCAAGAGTGGCTGCATTTCGGTTTAAATCGAAATACTCATTGCTTGCATCAAAGGCTTTATAGGCCCATCGAAACACCTGCATATCGATCAGCAAAACCACCATGCCAACCGAAATTCCGACAAGAATTGTCACCTTAAAATGAGAATATGTGGAAAGCCTGAATTCCCTGGAGAGCATCCAAAAGGACATTACAGCGCCGGCAACAACAATAATATCTTTGATGCCCTTTGATACAAGCGGTGACCACGCCAATGATACAATGCTCCAGATCAACAACCCCGACCCGCAAATTATCAACAACCAGCCCGCAAAATCCCTGTTGGCGTTGTTTGAAACTTCAACAAATCCGGCAAATCGCTCTTTCACAGAATTGGATACAATCATCCCGACGCAGACCACAAAAAACGTTGATATCAAAAAAAAAGTCGCTGATCGACTGCTGACCAACAGTATGGTCGGAAATATTCCAAACAGCCAGATTATCGCGCCACCAACAACATACCGATACGGACGATTTGTTGTTGCCCCGTGCACGCCCTTGTCAGGCATTGTTTGACCCGTTGTAAATCTGCTGGAAATGCTCGCGAATTTTTTCATCACTTACCGGTTTCTGATGAACCAGCGCCTGTGCCCGCTTTCCCATTTTCCGGGTTTCTTCAATATTATTAACGGCATCCCTGATCGCCATGAACAGGTGCTCTTCGTCTGGTTTTTTCAGCAGCCATCCGGTTTTACCGATATGCACCACATCCTGACAAGCCGGCTGGTCGCTGGCAATTATGGCGCATCCCGATGCAGCGCCCTCCAGGAGAATGCGTGGCAAACCCTCCTGCAATCTGGTTGGCAGACAGACAACATCGATATCCGCCAGCAATTCGGGCATGTCTGCAGGAGCAACGAAGCCTTTGTAAACGATCGATCCGCTGTTCTCGGCATCTTTTATGGTTGATGATGTGACTGCATCGGGGTTTGTGTCGTCTATTGCGCCGGCCAGTTGAAATTCCACTTTTGAATTCAGGTTATGAAACCGTTTGGCGATTGCAAGATAGGTATCCACACCTTTTTCGGCAATCATTCTCGATGCCAGCAGGAAGCGCAGCCGACCGGATCGTGATCCTGCTTTGTATTCCTCAAGGTCGATGCCCGCCCCCATCATCACAATGCACTGATCGCGTGAAAATACGCCCGCGCCGACCAATTCCTCCAGGTCGCGCGCATTTTCAAATGTCACACCAAGATTGAGGCGGGTGGACACATATTTCATAGCCTTTTCGACAACAAACCGTCGCAACCTGTGCCTAAAACAGCTAGGAGTTTCAAAAACCTTACCCAGCCCGGCAAAAGTCATAACAAATCTGATCTGGCTTGAAACCGGACGGGAAACCAGAACCGCAGCGGCAAGCCCCACATAAAGATTTGGTTTTATGGTGATCGAGTGCACCACATCAGGTTGCATTTCTTTGATAATGCGAGAAAAATTTCTCACCAGCTGAATATCACCCCTTGGATTGAACGAATGGCGGTTTATTCTGAGCGGAATGAAGGTAAACCCCTCAAGTCCATCAGGGTTTCTCTCTCCATTACAGTTGCCCGCAGCCACAATAATTGTATGACCCAGCGAGTGGAACCCACGGGCCAGCTCGGCCCGGTGGGCCAAAAAGTACTCTATGTCATTGACAACATACAGTATTTTCAATCTGTATCCCCCATTGTCATGTTGTCGGGATGGCTGAACATCCTGTCTTTTTTATTTTCACTGGCACGAGTCATCGGCAACAGCACAATTTCGATCCAATCACCTATAATATAAGTCTAAATAAGGGCGGCACGCTACAACAATCCAACATTATTGTTGCGAAAGATCCGATTTCCATCCTGGGCTGAGGTGGCGGGCGATGCGGGGAACCCTGGCAAGTGAACGTCCGAACCAGAATGCGGCCTTCAAAAATTGTCTGTTTTTGGTCGCATAAGTGGCAACCTCGAGATCAATATATGCCATCAGGTGGCGCCATGCTTTTGGGTCCAGCCGCCTCAGATCGCGGTGCCGTTGCAAAATCTGCCGGGCAGCGCATTGAATGGTCTCAATTGACGGGCTGTTTCCGGGCAATATATCCAGGCCTACGAGTGGTTGAACCAGCAATTGCCCGTTAATTTTTCCAAAACGGATAAACCAGTCCATGTCCTCAAGTCGACGCAACGCCTCGCAGAACGGGCCGATTTCGCCCTCAAACAATCTTTTGCGTGCGATCAGTGTGGAGCCGGGTGAAAACCAGCATCCACTGCAAAACTCAATCAGAGTATCAGCCGGATTGGGCATGCGAACCGGATCAATTTTCCGTTC
>QIIJ01000238.1 GCA_003232595.1 Aurantimonadaceae bacterium
CGGCACGAAAATAGTCAAAGGCAACAACCGGTTGATCCTGATCCACGATACGTCGTCGCGATACCGGAATGCCGGGATTCACCTCGATAAGTGCTGCATCCAGATCATTGACGGCGGTTGAAAGAAGGGGCGTGGCTGCAACAACGCTGCCTATTTCCTCAAACCTGTTGTCTACTCTGTCGAACGCTGCAACCTTGCCAGATATTCCAGGCTGATCAACATCGGTGACCACATGGGCATTCGTGATAGCGTATTTCTTTCCATTGCTGGTGCTAACCACAAACAGAACACCTTCTTCATTATCGTGCGACAACAACAGATGGCCGCCCATCAGACCCATGGCCTTTGGCATTTCTTCAAATAATTCCACGTCAGTTGAAATTTGTGGTCCGCTTAAACCATCTTTCAGGACCGCATTTATTGTGGAAGGAATTTGCTGCCCACGCGGCATATCCCGTTTTTTGCGGACTCCAACGCGGATTGCCCATTGATCAAGAGTTTTGCCGCCAGTCTCCTTTTTTCCGATACTCACCAGGACAACATTAGGTAGTGCGAACAAATTTGTGATGTGTTTCCTGGCGGTTCTTCGTATTGTCCAAAGGTCGACGCTATCAGTCTCCATTGCCCGTTCAATCATATCAATTTGAGAAAAGAGAGCCCTAAAACTCCCCGGTTCCATTATTTGGTTTGGCGTCTGGTTTTGGTGCGGTCTGGATTGGCACAGGTTGAACCCTGGGTTGTGCTTTGGGGACCCGGATAAACTGGTCAGCAAGCATTAACGGGCGAAGGCCAACAAGATTGCCGTCTTTGTCAAAATCAAAACTAAAGACACCAAATCGCTGGGGTGCACCTACTCCACCGCCTTCTTTGCTCTGGGCTGTCGGCAAAACCTTATCGAGAAATTTTTCACCAAGATCCCCGAGCAGTTTCAGTGCATCGGTCGAATCCTGATTGCTGTCAACACTGGTGATTATCCCGTTGGTTATGGTGGCCTTGAATTGGTGTTTGGCCAGGAAAGAGCCGAACCGCAATCCGTATGCCCGGTTGTAATTTGGAACCATCTCCACGGTTACCGAGTTTGCCGTAACAATGAGAATTGGTTTCACATCATAAATGGGGATGCCGCGAACCCGCTCTCCCGGTGGAGCAGGCGTTGCGGTAACCCATGCACACCCTGTCAAAATATAGAATAACCAATAAAGAATATAACACGAAACATAATACCCCTCCCTCAAAGAGGTAAGTATAGCACAAATTTCCGCAATAGTTAACCAAACCATAAAATGCTTTTGTTCCCCTGATCGCAGGCAGTTTCACGTCTGCGCTTGAACAAGGGCTGCATATAGTGCGTATCGCAGTGCCTATTCCGCCGCTTCGGCACCCTTTGTGCCAAGATCAATCAGCGCGATTTTGCGGTTTTCAAAACCCAACGCCAATTCGCCGTTTTTTAGCCGGAGCGCGTTTTCGCCAAACATATCGCGTCGCCAGCCCTTAAGTGCAGATACATCGGCATCGTCATTGGCGGCGATTTTTTCCAGATCATCGACCGTCGCGATAACCTTTGCCGCAACCCCGTGTTTTTCGACAGTCAGTTTCAGCAAAACCTTGAGCATTTCGGTTGCCGCTCCCGATCCTTCCGGAGAGCGGGAAGGGCGCGGAACGGGCAGCAGTTCATTTTCAGGAATGGCCATCGCCGCAGCAATAACCTCCATCAAAGACGCCGCATGACGCGACCGTTCAAAGCCATTGGGAACAGTGCGAACCCGGCCAAGAGCGCCAATATCCTTCGGTCTTTGCTGGGCAATCGCCTGAATGGCATCATCTTTCAGCACACGACCGCGTGGGATATCACGGGACCGCGCTTCTTTTTCCCGCCATTCGGCTGCAAAACGCATAATTGCAAAATCGCGTGGTTTGCGCACCCGCATTTTCAGCCGTTTCCATGCTTCCTCGACCGGCATGTCATAGGTGCGCACAGCGGTCAGGGTTTCCATTTCTTCTGCCACCCAGTGGGTGCGGTTGCTCTCCGCAAGGTCTTCGAGGAGCGAGTGATAAACATCGCGCAAATGGGTCACATCAGCCAGTGCATAATCAAGTTGTTTTTGCGAAAGCGGACGCCGTGACCAGTCGGTAAAACGTGAAGATTTATCAATATGGGCACCATTGATGCGGTTCACCAGTTGGTCATAGGCAATTGAATCGCCATAGCCGCACACCATTGCAGCAATCTGGGTATCAAACACCGGGTTGGGGATAAGGTTGCCCAGATGATAGACAATCTCGATATCCTGTCTGGCCGCGTGGAATACCTTGGTGACACTCTCATCACCCATCAGGGCGAAAAACGGCGCAAGGTCGATCCCCTTCGCCATGACATCGACGACCATCTCGTCATCCGGCCCGGCAAGCTGGATCAGGCACAGGATCGGCCAGAAGGTGGATTCGCGCAAAAACTCGGTATCAACCGTCACATAGTCATGAGCTGCCAGCCGTTTACAGGCTGCAGCCAACTCTTCACTTGTCGTAATTATCTGCATGGCGCCTCTATAACGAACAGAATTGACATTGTCGCCTGTGGCAGAAAATAATTTTCAACCTCTGTACCAAATCACCATCCTTACCTTGACAAATCGCCTGCGCCATGCGCTTTTCCGGCGAAAATTATCGAATGAAATTCCACACGTTACCGCCACCAGCCTGGACACCAGTTATGCACCCTTACCGCAGCCACAAATGTGATCAACTTCGCGCCTCAAATGCCGGTGAAACCATTCGCCTTTCCGGTTGGGTACACCGGGTGCGCGACCATGGCGGGGTGCTGTTTATCGATCTTCGTGATCACTATGGCATTACCCAGATCGTGGCTGACCCGGACTCGCCCGCCTTTGGCCTGGCAGAGACTGTACGCTCCGAATGGGTGGTCCGTATTGACGGCGAAGTAAAATTGCGGGATGCGGACGCCGTCAACCCGAACCTGCCGACCGGCGAAATTGAGGTTTTTGTGCGTGAGCTTGAGGTGCTTTCCGAGGCAAAAGAACTGCCGCTGCCGGTGTTTGGCGAGCATGATTACCCGGAAGATATTCGTCTTAAATACCGTTTTCTCGACCTGCGACGTGATACGCTGCATGCCAATATTGTGCGTCGTTCAAAAATTATCGCCGATATGCGCGCCCGAATGAACGGTGCGGGTTTTACCGAATATTCAACACCTATTCTGACCGCCTCCAGCCCGGAAGGTGCACGTGATTTTCTGGTGCCGAGCCGCATTCATCCCGGAAAATTCTATGCACTGCCTCAGGCTCCGCAGCAGTTCAAGCAATTGATCATGATGTCGGGCTTTGACCGCTATTTCCAGATTGCGCCGTGTTTTCGTGATGAAGACCCGCGCGCCGACCGGCTGCCGGGTGAGTTTTACCAACTCGATCTGGAAATGAGTTTTGTTGAACAGGACGATGTGCTGAACGCAGTGGAACCCGTTATTCGCGAGGTGTTTGAGGAATTTGCCGAGGGCAAGCCAGTCACCAAAAACCTGCGCCGCATCGCTTATGCGGACGCATTGCGCAAATATGGCACCGACAAGCC
>QIIJ01000250.1 GCA_003232595.1 Aurantimonadaceae bacterium
GGCGTATTTTCCAGACCAAGCATTGCCCAAAGCGAAGCATCCATGGTTTCGTAGAGCGCAACCATGCCACTGAGACTCCATATCGCCAGAACAAACAATGTCAGCGGTCTGAGAGTTTTGACCCTAACAGGATGAACAAAGTTAACCGGCGTAAATGTCAAAACCGCTGAAAGCACCACCACCAGCAAGGCCACAGTCCATCCCGGCTGGATAACAAACAATGTGAACACCACCATGTTCCAGCAGACAGGGAAACCACGAAACGAGTTATTGACCGTTTTCATGCGGGTATCGGCATAATAAATTGCGCTGGTGCAAACAATAACGGCCGCCGCCAGAAACGACGTCACTTCCTGCAAAAACCCGCTTTGGTACAAGGCAAAGGCAGGAATCAGAACAAATGTTGCGTAGTCGATAATGCTGTCAAGCATTTCGCCTGACCAGTTTGGCAGGACTTCCTTAACCTTGAAATACCGCGCAAGCGGTCCATCAACCCCGTCAACCAGGAGTGCTACGCCCAGCCACCACCACATGATTGTGAATTCGTATTGAGCCGCAGCGACAAGTGCAAGAAACGCCCAGAAAGCACCGGATGCTGTAAAAAGGTGAACAGAAAAGGCAACCAGAGCCTGACGTGAGGGAGCAGACATACCCTATATTACAGCCCGAACCCGGCAGATTTGCGGTTTACGCAGCATTCTTGCCATAAGCGGCCTCCATTTTCACGGATGTGTGATAATTACCGATGCAAGCGCAAATTTCAATACCACACTCAACATAGCCCCACCAAATTTGGGAGGTTCAAATACACCCGACTGTTTGTCATTCGATGACTGTAGAATAAACCGTCAGTTCATGGCAAAATTCAGTCAAATCGACGCGCGCGATAATTGAGTCTTTCTCCTGGTGACTATAATTACTATGTTCATTTCAGCACCTGATTGGAAGCTTGATTATGTCTATCAAACCCGATGACACCTTTGACATAGCCGTGGTTGGCGGTGGGCTGACGGGTCTAACCGCTGCGCTCACAATGGCAAAACCTGGCGGGAGCTCGGTTCGAATAGCGTTGGTTTCGCCACCAGTACAAACGATGGATGGCCGCACAACAGCACTGCTTGGCAATTCAATCTCACATTTTGAGCGACTTGGCGTGTGGCAGGAATGCCGGGAAAATGCGGCCCCCCTTGCAACAATGCGCATTATAGATGGTACCAGTCGACTGTGGCGCGCACCACCAGTGGATTTCAAGGCGGCTGAACTTGGCCTCGATGCATTTGGGTACAATATTGCCAACCATACGCTGGCAGATGCTCTCAACCGCCATATTGCAGCGGAAAACTGCATCACACGGATTGAGGAGCGAATTGTTTCAGCCGACATTGCAACTGATCAACTCACACTCCACACCGAAAATGACAAATCGATCAAGGCGAAACTTGTGATTGCTGCAGATGGCAAAAAGTCCGGTATGCGGGAAATTGCCGGAATTTCTGCGCGCGAATGGCAGTATCCGCAAACCGCCATAGCTGTGGATTTGGCCCACTCCCTTCCGCATCACTTTACTTCAACAGAGTTTCACACGGAAACCGGGCCGTTTACAGTTGTCCCCTTACCTTCAACCAGCAAAAAATATCAATCCGGGCTGGTATGGGTGCTGACACCAATTGAAGCCGAAAAACTGCTTGAAACCGAACAACAATCGCTTGAGCTTTTGATCGAGCAAAAAATGCAATCAATGCTGGGCAAAATATCCCTTGCCGGCGCCCCACAAAAATTTCCCTTAACCGGCATGATCGCCAACAAGCTTGCCGCCAACAGGGTAGCCCTTGTGGGCGATGCAGCCCATGTTCTGCCGCCTATTGGCGCGCAGGGCTTCAATATGGGTTTGCGCGATGTGGTCGAAATTTGTACAATTGCAGCGACAATACTTTCAACAAATGAAGACCCGGGAAGTGAACAGGTTCTGGCCCGCTACAATCGCGCCAGACGGACCGATACAACCGCCCGTACCGGTGCTGTTGACCTGTTGAACCGGTCGTTACTGACGGATTTTCTGCCTGTACAGGCAATACGCGGCATTGGATTGTTTGCGCTTGCAAATATTCCAGCTATCAGAAAACAACTGATGAAACGGGGGCTTGCCCAGAACCTCAGCCAGCCTTCCACTTAACCTGGTCATCCTTTATGGTGCAGGCTTTATGGTGCAGGGAACAAATCCGGTGGAATTATTCCGGTTTTAATCAGATAGAGCATTCCGGTTAGTGTAAATACCGAAATAATTGTGCTGACAACAACCATGCTTGAGGCCCGCTCCACCCAGACATTGTTTTGCTGGGCAATGACATAAACATTTGTTGCGGTTGGAAGTGAGGCAAGCAATATGGCCGAATAAACCCAGGCAGGATCAAAATCACCAACCCAACTGACAACAACATAGGCAACAACGGGGTGGACAGCCAGTTTCATGGTCAGCAACGGCACCATCACAAGGGGTAGTTGACGAATTGGTCGAAGGGCAATTGAAACACCGATTGCAAACAAAGCACATGGTGCAGCAGCAGCGCTTATGGACACCAGGAGTTTCTCAACCGGATCAGGAGGGCGATATTGAAAATATGCGGCCAGAATTCCGGCAATTGTTGCAAGTATGAACGGATGGGTGACAATGCTAATGAAAATTTTAAAAGCCAGCCTGATCCGGCTTATATGGGAATTTTTGTCAAGTTCCATCATCAGGGGGGCAATGATGAAATGCATTGCATTGTCGAAGCAGAATATCAACGCCACCGGCACGGCTGCCTCTGGCCCAAGCGCAGCAATCGCAATTCCTGGCCCCATGAAGCCAATATTGCCGTAGGAAGCCGCCTGCCCTTGAATGGTGCTTTGCGAAATATTTCCGCCGGTAGCCAAGGCACCTATACCAAAAGAAAGAGCAAATACCACATAGGTCGAGAGTGTGGTTGCAAAAATGAACTTCCAGTTTGTCAGTTGTTCAATCGGGGTTTTTGACAAAAGTTGAAAAAACAGGGCTGGCAATGCGATATAAACCACAAAAAAGTTCAACCAGGCAAGGCCGTCAATCGACAGCGGGCGAAATTTTGCAGCAATGAACCCGAGAAAAATCAGCCCGAACAGTGGCAAAGTCATGCCTGCAATTTCTGCCATTCCCAACCTCTGATTCAACTGTGCAGCCAATTTGCGTCAAGTCCAGGAACAAGTCCACCTTGCCAGACAAGCTGACATTGCAAGCCAGCGACCTCATTGGGCCCAAGGCAGCTAATCTGTTGAATCTGATGCAGTCGTCAGGAAAAAAAATATTGTTTGTCTGATACCAATTGTTCCTGCTAATCTGTTACTTAGCCGGATAAAACTCTGACACCGAATTGCAGCAGAAGATACAAGATGAAAAACGCTCGATATCAAATAGGACAGGTCGTCAAACACCGGATATATCCGTTTCGCGGCGTGGTGTTTGATGTCGATCCGGTTTTTGACAACACAGATGACTGGTACGAGTCCATTCCAGAAGATGTGCGCCCGGAAAAAGACCAGCCATTCTATCACTTGTTTGC
>QIIJ01000559.1 GCA_003232595.1 Aurantimonadaceae bacterium
CGCGCATGAGAAAATGGTATGTTGTGCGTCAGCACGACAAGCGTATGATGCCGGCTGCCATCAATTTTTACGAATTTATGCTCAATCACGGGAAAGAATATCTTCCTGCCGCTATCATTGATGAAGCCTGATGCATCTTGTTACTGGCTTTCCCGCGCCACCGCTTTTGCAGCGTAGGCCCAAATCGTGCCGCCAACCTGATCCGATGTAGTGGTAACGACTGTTACGTCCTGCATTTGCCCGCCGCTGTCCCGTCGCCTTTCCTGGGTTGTTACAGCATTTGCGTCATTCGTGACAAGACACAGATCATTGCGCGTAACATTGCCACCCTCAGGTACGTTTTGTTCGATAACTTCCACATTACCGGACGAACCGACAACACTGACTATCGCAGTATGATGAGGCCTGGTTTGTGAAGAGGTATTTGTAGATTCTGTCCAACCGCCATCGGCAAATGTTACCCGTACCTTGATCGTCCGGGTCCATGTATAATTTCGAAATTGCAAAATATTTCCGCCGGACAAAGCATTAATTTGCACTACATTTCCCCAAACATAGTTTGAACTGCGGCCAAAATTGGGGGTCTGCCCGCGCGAACTCTGACCACCGGAGCTGACAACCGCGTTTTCAGCAAGCGTCCAGCATTCCCCGTCGCCTTCTTTTCGTCCGATACGCTGGGTGCAGTAATTGAGTATTGATGAGCTGATTGTCATTTTGTCTCTCCTGAGTTGACAAATTACAGGCCCCGAATTCTCTCCCACACCCCTTTCTGCCCCGCACCCTTTCTGCATGGCTGCCGGAGCATCGCGACAGTTTACCGTGCAATTCCCGGTTTTAATGTGTAATTGGTCACCTGTCATTCGCACAGGGTTTGCACGGCCAACACCGGGTATTTTACCCGTCCAGGCTGACCTCAAACAGCAATGCTGTTGCATCATCGCTTCGCTTGAAGCGGGGAAATTTTAAACCCCGCGGGTCAATTTCGTTTTCCAGATGGCGCAATTGTTGCAACAAAGGTTCAAGCCCATGATTTGCAGCCTCCGCCAACAAACTGTCAGCGGCATAAACATTAAAAAGATTTACCAGATCGGCAAAGCCATCGCTGCACAACAATCCACGTGCAGAATTGCCAAATGGTATCGTTTTTCGCACAAGATGATCGGCCGCTTGCGGTACCAGTCCAAGGGTCCACACCCCGCTTTCCTCGGTATTCTGCAGTGACCTGATTTTGCGCAAATCTGCCAGTGTTTGCGCGTCACTTTTGTATGATGGCAGTACATCAAGCCCGCCAAATCGGGCAATATGTTTCGCCGCCCTTTGTTGTTCAAAGTGATGAAACCCTTGCATGGCTGAATATTCTTTCACAACACCATGATCGCATTGCAAATAGAGTGTGCAATCGCCAAGCCCGGAAAATACAAGCTCGCCGAGAGACAATTCAACCATTGCAAAACTTGCAGAGGGCCAGGCATAGAATGGCGAATTCTCTGCTCCGCTGCCTGCAAAAAACTCCCGCCGTGCTTCAAGACTCAATTCACGAACGACCTTTGCCAGTGCAATATCGCCGGTATGGTTTTTGCTGAAATAGTCGCATGCAAATTGTGCAAACCACGCGGCATCGCTGCCAAAGCCCGACATATATTGATCATCACCCAGCCCTGATGCGCCATCAATGACAAAAATACAGGCTTCATTGCTGCCATAACAATCCTCATTGGCCCTGCCGGGACTGCTTTCCAGCGTCACCGCCTCAAGAATCGTAAATTCCGGAATTTCAATTTCCGCCAAACCTATTCTCCTCCCGCAAAATCACCGCCCGCCGGCCGCGACCTGCAAAACCAACAATAACCCGCAGACCATATCTCTGGCAACATATCAACAAAGGACAATTGCGACTTAAAAAATCCAACAAAAGCCAAATGCGGCAATAACCTGCCCGTGCAAAGACAAACCGCCCGACAGTCGCTGGACTATCGGGCGGTTTTTTCGGACCGGTGCTTGGGGCATCGCACCGGACTGAAGTAACAAACCACAGATAGGGTGAGTGATCTAAAGTGCATGTGCACAATGTCACATCGCCTGATTGCTGCACCTTTATGCCCAAATATCAAAACATTAGTATATTTCGAATTGTTTCGTAATTTTTCGTTTATTTCCATATTTGCCGGTTTTGATATTGACTACCCGGCCAATTCGGCTTGTACTAAATTGTCTCATTATCGCGGACCCTGGTCTCTCGATAATGAGGACAACGAGCGGGGGCGGCATACAAACACAATTTTGCGGGAGAAATATCAATGAATAAATTACTCTTGGCCTCGGCTGCAGCATTTGCACTGAGCGTCGTATCCATGCCTGCTTTTGCGGGAATGGTTGAAGCGGAGAAATGGATCAACGACGAATTCCAGCCTTCTGCCCTGTCGAAAGACGAGCAAAAGGCTGAAATGGAATGGTTCGTCAATGCTGCCAAACCTTTTGCAGGAATGGAAATCAACGTGCTGTCGGAAACCATCCCGACTCATGAATATGAATCCAAAGTCCTGACAAAGGCATTTGAGGAAATCACCGGCATCAAGGTCAACCACCAATTGCTCGGTGAAGGTGAGGTCGTTCAGGCTGTCCAGACTCAGATGCAGACAGGTCGAAACCTTTATGACGGCTATATCAACGATTCCGACCTGATCGGCACCCACTCTCGTCTGCAACTGTCCATCAATCTGACCGACTGGATGGCGGGCGAAGGCAAGGATGTCACCAATCCAGGCATCGATATTGATGACTATATCGGCAAGGAATTCACCACCGGACCGGACGGCAAACTCTACCAGCTGCCCGATCAGCAATTTGCCAATCTTTACTGGTTCCGCAAGGACTGGTTTGACAGGGCAGATTTTCAGGAACAGTTCAAGGCGAAATACGGTTATGATCTCGGTGTGCCGGTCAACTGGTCCGCATACGAAGACATTGCTGAATTCTTCTCCGAGGATGTCAAGGAAATCGACGGTGTCAGAATCTACGGCCACATGGACTACGGCAAACGCGCACCGGACCTTGGCTGGCGCATGACTGATGCCTGGCTTTCCATGGCCGGGGCCGGTTCAAAGGGCCTGCCAAATGGTCGTCCGATTGATGAATGGGGCATTCGCATGGAAGAAGGTTCGTGCAATCCTGCCGGTGCATCTGTCACCCGTGGCGGCGGCACCAATGGCCCGGCGGCTGTTTATGCCATCCGCAAGTGGGATGAATGGTTGCGTAAATATGCGCCTCCTGCAGCAGCAGACTATGACTTCTACCAGTCATTGCCTGCCCTCAGTCAGGGTAATGTTGCCCAGCAGATCTTCTGGTACACAGCATTTACAGCCTCCATGGTCGCACCAAAGAGTGATGGCAACAACACGGTTGATGATGCCGGCAAGCCGCTCTGGAGAATGGCTCCTTCGCCTCATGGCCCCTATTGGGAAACAGGTCAGAAGCTTGGCTATCAGGATGCCGGTTCGTGGACATTCTTCAAATCCACTCCGGTTGATCGCCTCAAGGCTGCCTGGCTCTATGCCCAGTTTGTCACCTCCAAAACAGTTGACGTGAAGAAAAGCCATGTCGGTCTGACCTTCATTCGCAAATCCACCGTCGATCATCAAAGCTTCACGGATCGTGCGCCAAATCTTGGCGGACTGGTCGAGTTTTACCGCTCTCCAGACCGGGTCAACTGGACACCAACCGGCGTCAATGTGCCTGATTATCCAAAACTGGCTCAGTTGTGGTGGCAGAATATCGGAGATGTAAACTCCGGTGCCTTTACGCCACAACAGGCAATGGACAGGCTTGCAGAGCAGATGGACCAGGTGATGGGCCGCATGCAGCGTGCTGATGAGGCCAACCAGACCTATGGCGGTTGTGGACCACGCCTTAACGCGGAAAAAGATGCATCCGAATGGCTTGGCAAAGGCGGCGCAAAAGCCAAACTTGCCAACGAAAAGCCCCAGGGTGAGACCATCAACTATGATGAGCTTGTTGCTCGCTGGGCTCAATAGGCTTCCCTAAGCCTGAGCCAGTACTATTCCGGGGCATTTTTGTCCCGGAATAACTGCTGCCCACTCCCCTGTTGTTGCAGTTTTACCAAAGGAAATTAATATTGACCCGGAACATTCATGTCGCTTGAACTCAAACAGGTCAGCAAGTCGGTCGATGGGACATCCCATATTTACCCGACTGATTTGATCCTTCAATATATTACTTGGCACCACACTTTCAGGCAAAACCAGCCTGATGCAGTTGATGGCCGGACTTGAAAAACCCACTGCTGGCGAGGTTTGGTTTGACGGAAAAAACGTCACCGGCATGTCAGTGCAAAAGCGCAATGTTTCAATGGTCTACCAGCAATTCATCAATTACCCGAACATGAGTGTCTATGACAACATCGCATCACCATTGCGGGTGGC
>QIIJ01000085.1 GCA_003232595.1 Aurantimonadaceae bacterium
CCGCTCATCATTGGCATCACGAAAGCTCTCAAATGTGCCTTTGAATTCATCAAATGCATCACCAATATCACTCGGATATGATTTGGTTTCAGGTGCTGTAATTTGTGTGTTCATAGTGTTTTCCTGTGTTTGAATGTCTGAGTGGCCTGCCTGATTTTTTCAGCCAGCGCCGCTTTAGAAATGCCAACAGCGTCTTGCTTGCCTGCGAGGGTTGAAAAGCCTTTGGCTATGACAGTTTTTGCCTGGCTTCGTGTTAGCCCGGCATCCCGCGTGAGCCAACGTTCAAACTCCCTGATTGTCGGGAGATGATTTTGCAATTGCTTGACCTGGGTTACCCGGGCATCCGCCAGCATCGGGAAAGTCACGATTGATATCTCCCAAAGATCTGCTTCCAGAATTTCGCGAATGCCGGTCTTTTTATCGGTGCGACTGCGCCTGGTTTTGAAGCCGATGGACAATCCGTCAAGCGCACCAGAGCGCATCAGGTTTAATACTTCCGCACCGTTGCTAACATCCTTGATAATACGGCCACGCACAAACAGCCCGCTGGCATCTTCACGCAATTCTTCCCACACGCCAATGGGCTTGTCCGGATTGTGCTGAAACAACATGCGAATACCGCCAGGTTTGCGGATACCTATGGATTTGGAAAATGCGCCCTGCACGACCCTGTCATTGCCAAGGTCAGTCTTGCCGAACAGGCTCGCGTAACCGGAAAAAGTGCCATCTTCGGCAATCTCATCAAATGGAGCGGAAGAGAATTTGCATTCACGACCTACACCAAGAGCGTGATATTTATGGCTGCTCATTGCTTGTTACTCCTGTTTGATCCGGCTCGATATTGTGTTGATAGCCGTGCCAGCATGCCCAGACCCCACCAGGAAAACAGGCTTGCCGCAGCAGCGCCCATCAGGGAGATTTCAGCAGGCGAAAGCATGGCTGCAAGATCAAGCGACACGGCAATTTTCATGCCCGCGGGCGCGCCAAAAACAAGCCCGGTCACTACACCAACACAAAACCGGATTGCCGCCTCTCGTCGGCCCTTTGGCAGCATGTAGGCAATTGAAATTGCGGAGCCTGCCAATGCACCAACGCCTTTGGCTGACCAGATATAGGCCGCCTGGGAAAGGTCACTCATGGGTTTTCCTTGTAATCAGTGCATATACAAAGCGCGCATGGCGCTACGTGTTGTCGCGCGGACTATAGCCCACGGCCTGTCGTTTTTCATCGTCTTCGAGGAAGCCTGCATTGCCAATGCGCTTCCACAAGGCTTCGCGCTCAAGTGCCAGCCCTTCAATACGGTCGACATCAAAGTCGATACGCAATTCTTCTTCCAGATGCCCCGAAAACCAGTGGCTCAAGCCATCACAGGTACGGCCCAGCAATGGCAGGATTGTCTGCCGCCAGAAAGCGCGATTGGCTTCACGGTAATTAGAATAAGTGTTGTCGCCTGGAATTCCGAGCAGCATGGGTGGGATACCAAAGGCCAGGGCAATATCACGTGACGCACCGTTTTTTGCCTCCATAAAATCCATGTCGCGGGGGCTATAACCCATGGCTTTCCAATCGAGCCCACCCTCAAGTAGCAGCGGTCGCCCTGCCTGATGAGCGCCGGAATAACCATCCTCCAACTCCCGTTTCAGCCGGTCGAACTGTTCCTCGGTCAGATTGTGGCCTTCCTTGGCGGAATATACCAGTGCGCCAGAGGGTCGGGCAGAATTATCAAGCAGCGACTTATTCCACTGGCTCGCGGCATTGTGCACATCAAGCGCCATAAGGGCCGCTTGCAATGGCGGAAATCCGTAGTGATCATCTAGCGGATGAAACTGAGCCAAATGCAGGACAGGACTGTTGCCCCGGTCATCAATCATCTGGCGAATGGTGCGTTTACCTGTTTTATGTTCATAACCCTTGGGCCAGCCATTGGTATCTGTCAAAATACGTACCCTGTCAGGACGCAGGGCATGCAGTTCTCGTGGTACCTCGTCAATCTTTGTCATTTCAATATAGGCATTGCCGGAAACCAGCAGATGACCATACACAGTCTCAAAAAATGACTTGCCCGACTGACGCGTATTCGGACGCTTGATCAAGCTCAGCAACGGATGATTATCCAGTTCCTGCCTGCCCTGAAACAAGATCAGCTCCGCCGATGCAGCACTTTCGGCAATCATTCGCACACAGCGGTTGACCACCGGATTGCGCATATAGCCAACCTTGGAAAGGGTGGCATAATCGCCCGATGACCAGGCAGCTCTAATTTGGGCGTGAAGGGCAAAAACCGACCCACCAGAATAACTTTTTTGTTCCGGTTTTTCCTTCATCAGCCCATAGGGCAGCGTGGCGCGAACCCATGCGGGAAGCACTGAAAATTTCGTCATACTATTTTCCTGTATTCAGGTCGCGCGGACCTTTGGGTTGCCCTGTCGGTGGAGCATAAGTTCGCTCAGCGCCCAGACCAGCGCATCAAGCCGGTCAGGCGAACGTCCCGATGACAGACCATCCGGGCCAAAATCACACATTTGATCTTCAAGCCGGCTAAATTGCCCGGCGTGAAAAACCTTGTTCTGTTCGTATAAAGCCGCAACAGGCTCCGCCCTTATCCACTTGCCCCGGGATGCCCGCACCTGGCGAACCGGCAGGGTTTGATCGATTGAGCGCAATATGGTTTCCACCATATCACCACCCTGATTGACCTCCGCTACCACGCAATCAGCAGACCAGCGGTGAAAGGCTTCAACCGCCTGTTTTGCCCATGCAGAAGGAGATGCAGCCTCAAGTGTTGCATCTTCCAGCACATAAGCAAACCCGCAGGCTCCAAGCCCGACAACCACAATTCCACAGGCGTCAGAACTTTTGTGAGCCGTGACCGGTGGGTCAACCGCCACAACGATACGGCACAATTGCGGCGTTGAACTTACGTGCAACAGTTCAAGCGCGCTACGCTTCCACAGGGCATCGGCACGATCTTCAATCAATTCTCCGTCAAGCTCCTGACGCCCCAGTCGGGTTCCTGCAAATTCTCCAACAATACGCTCCAGAAAGCCCTTGGCGAGGTTAGCTGCGTTGTCGCCTGTTGCTGAATGGCTGATCAGCGTTCGTTTGTCCTTGATCAGTTTTTTCAGCAATTCGATCGGCCGTGGGGTCGTAGTGATGACCTGACGGGGATAATCACCCAGCCGCAGCGCAAATTGCAGCATATTCCAGGTCTCCTCGACATTCTTCCATTTGGCCAGTTCATCGCACCAGGCGGCAGCAAACTGTGGTCCGCGCAGGCCATCGGGTTCTTCTGATGTGAATACCTGTGCAATTGCGCCATTGTTCCAAATGACCTGGCGTCGGGAACTCAGCCAGATTGGCCGTTCCCGGTTCGGATGGATCGCCAAGAGGCCGGATTCACCTTCAATCATCACATCGCGCACGGCCGCATAGGTTTCACCAACAAGAGCAATGCGACCAACAGGGGCAACTGCATACATTGCGTCACCTGAAACCATGCCACGCACCCATTCGGCACCGGCACGGGTTTTGCCGGCCCCGCG
>QIIJ01000383.1 GCA_003232595.1 Aurantimonadaceae bacterium
TTCCACCTGTTTTTCAGCATCATATGGGTCTTCATAGGAAATCTGAACCCGTGGCGGGCGATTACGTTTGATGAATTTCTGTCCACTGTCCTGTGACATTTTCATTCCTCCCGTCGGCTGGTGTACGAACCGATCGATCATTTGCTGATAAAACAAATATAGTAAATTACGCGTGACTAGGATGTGTCAAGCTGCACACTCTGGCACATGATACGGAATTATTCAAAGAGATCAAGGTTCTGGGCAAATTTTCAAGGCTGTCGAGGCCATCTTACTGGTTGGTCGTCTCAATTTGAATGATGTCATTGATAATCGCGTTGAAATCTTTTGACAAATATCCCCGGGCTTTGGACAACAACAAGGGTACCGGGCTGGAGGGTTCCGAAATCTTGAAATACCCTTCTACAGCAATAATCAATGCCGTTGCATCGTGCCTGGTTCGCGCAGTCAGGTTTTTATTTGCCGGCTGTGGCCCGACAAATTCATCACTTCCGGATGATGTCGATATGCCGCTGGACGCAGATTGGGATAATGTACGCATAGTTTCGATACCAATTTCAAAACGCGTGGCTGGATTAACCTTGATTACGGCTTTTTCCGCCATGTCCGGCAGCAAGGCCTGCAAAGCATCTACAAGCGGCTTGCCAACCAGCTGTCTCGCCTGGTGAACAAGTATCAAAGCCGGAGACGAGGGCTCATTTGCCGAAAAATAGGACTCCGCAGCAGCCAGTGCTTCTATAGCTTTCGCCTGATCGGAAATCGAAATATCTGTCCCATCAGAAAGGCTCGTTGGTGCAGAACTGTTCTCACCTGCGGCGGTAGACTGGTTTTCGCCATCTCCTTGCTCCGGGATATCGCCGGTTTCCTGGTCCGGCGCATCACCAGCCAGTGAGGGTTGACCTCTTTCAAGCAGTTTTCTGGTGTCGTTCAGCGCCTCAACAAGGTCGGAAAAATCCGGTGTATAGTCAAAGCCGGATTGTTCAACGAACACACCGCGAATTGATTCAAGCGCCTCAAGGGTCTCCAAAAGCAGAGCGTGGAGCGCGACTACATCCGGTTCGTTGGCGCTGTCACTGAGTGCTGTGACAATTGTGCTTGCATCAAGGCTCGTTTCCCCCTCACGAGCCTCCACGTCTCCGGAAGCAACAATGTGTTGGCGGTAGGAGATCGTGCCAAGCCGCTTGTCCCTGATCAGGGCTGCGAACTGCAGAGGAAGCAACACAGTCACCCGGCTTGCCAAAACCTCAAGGGTGTTCTGGCGCATGGTAAAATCATCATCGGTACCAATCGGGTGCACATGGTCCCAAAAGCGTTCAATCAGCCCGGCAATCGTCACGATGCATTCGCAAAATCCGGTAATTTGTCCGGCCAGGCATTGAAATCGCGCCTCAAGGCACAGCAGGCGTATATCGCGCGACCCTTCAAGCAGTTTGGAGATTTGCTTGACTTCGGATTTCAGGTCAATTGATGATTTGTCAAATGGAGCGCCGGTATCCGGATCAAAAAAGCGCCCCGGGATGCGTTCTTCTGCAGTCAGTGTATAATTAAGATAGTCATCGTCTTCGCTCTCATCAAGATCAGGGCCGCAAGGTTCATCCTCGGATACGGGTTCAAATAATTTGTCGTACCGCATAGTCCATTCCTCAAAAGCCATTCACCGGTGTCAAAACAAAAAGAGCAACAGTCACAATCCTGTTGCTCATCATGTTAGAGACCAAATTGAAGCGGGTAAAGTTTATTGCAAATTGATCCGTATCTCGACGCGGCGGTTTGCGGCGTCATAGGCATTTTCTTCACGAGGACTGCTTTCGCCCAAACCAACCGCAGTCACTTTGTCTTTGGCCACGCCCTTTTCCAGCAGAAAGGTTGTCACTGTTTGGGCCCGTTGTTGGGAAAGGCTTAAATTATAGGATTCAGAACCCAGCGCATCAGTATGCCCTTCAACCGTAAAATTAGCGGCAGATAATCGCTGATCCATGAGGGCCTTGGCAATCTGATGAAGGTTTATTTCCGCATCCGTTGTCAGCCTGGCAGAATTGAGTTCAAAATTGACCAGCATGTCAAAACCCTGCGGTTTTACAGGTTTGGGTGCGCATTCATCAACTGTTCCAACGCAAATTCCCCGGGCAACACCGAGGTTTGCAGATTTGATAAAAAAATCAACAATATCGTTTGAGGAATAGCTGGACTGTGCAAACGCGGCAGCGGAAAAGGTCAGGCCAGCGCCGACAATCATTGAAGATATTATTGCTTTTAACATGGCCAAATTCCTTTGTGTCTGAATTCGCATACGGGCTCTTGAAATTTGCGATTTCCCCAACGAGTGCTTTCTTCTATACACCATATACAGATAGAGCGCTATCACAGGCAGTGACAATTTGCACACCTTAGTCTAGATCTTGCACCTTATATATATCGAGACAATGCCCTGTTTGTGCAGACTGGTTGCCAAATAAAGTTAAGGTAACATTTGCAGAAAGAATTTGTCTGGATGTCTTTAGGACTTGATTCAAATTGTCAAAACAGGGATGAAACATATTGATTATGATCATTATTCCACTTGAGCATTTCAATAAATAGAGGTCTGACGGGAGGTTTCTGATGGTGAGTATTGGCGGAAGTGTTGGCGATATTGCAGTAATGTTACAGGATTTTCGTTCCGCCAGGCTGGAAACCCCATTGGGCAAGGACAAGCTTGTACTCACCCGTTTTGATGGAACGGAGGGCCTAAGCGAGCTGTTTGATTTTCAAATCGATTGCTTGAGCTCAGAAGAAAACATCAATTTTGATGATGCCATTGGCAAAAATTGCACAGTTTCGATGAAAACTCTGAGCGGGGAGGATCGCCGTTTTGACGGTATTCTTGTTGAAGCCCAGAATATCGGGATCAAACTGGACGCGTTTTCCTACAGGCTGGTATTGCGTCCCTGGTTCTGGCTCTTGTCACAGCAGACGGACATCAAGATATTTAATGAAATGTCGATTGTTGACATCATCTCCAGTGTATTTGGAAAGCACGGCTTTGCGAATTATCAAAACCGGTTAAGCCGGTCCTATCCAGCGCAGGAATACGTGGTTCAATATCGTGAATCAGATATGGACTTTGTCAGCCGGTTGATGGAACAACATGGCATCAGTTACTATTTTCTTCACGAACAGGGTTCCCACACGATGGTTTTATGTGACGAGGTTACGTCATATGAGACAATTACAGGTGGAACCAGACCCTATGTGATGGTTTCAAAACACCAGCAACGTGACGAAGAGCACTTTTTTGAATGGATAGCCGAGCGACAATTTACATCCGGTAAAGCAGCAATGCTGGACTACAATTTCAAGCAGCCGGGAATGAACCTTAAAACCGAAGAGACCGGTGACAGTGGATATGCCAACAGTGACCTGGAATTGTATGAATATCCGGGAAAATACGTCGCTCAGGATGAAGGTAGTAAATATTCCGCAATTCAGTTGAATGAATCAATGGCCCATGACAAGCACATTCATGCGGCTGGTGATTGCATCAGTTGTTTTCCGGGCAGC
>QIIJ01000350.1 GCA_003232595.1 Aurantimonadaceae bacterium
CGGTGCCCGGTAAGAGTAGAATGGGTTTTCAGAACTTCAACAGCAGCCTTTGAAAGAGGCTTTTTATGAGGTCGCCTTGTCTTCATACGCTCTTTAGGAATTTCCCAAATTGCATTTACCAAATCAAATTCTGACCATTCAGCTTGGCGTAATTCCCCCGGCCTTGGATAAAGAAATGCCATAAGCTTTAGCCCGGCGCATGTTTCAGGTGCGCCTTCATAATTCCACACAGCACGAAGTAAACCGCCATAACTCTCTTTATCAGTAAACGCCGCCCTGTGCGACACGACAGGCGTTATCAAGGCACCCCGCAAGCCGAAAGTAGGATCATTTTCAGCTCTTGCTGTCGCAATGGCATATCTAAAAACCTGCCCAATTTCAGCACGCAATCGCCTTGCGGTTTCATAATTCCCTTTTCCTTCAACCGATCTCAAAGGAATGAGAATATCAGCAGCTGTTATTTCTGTGATTGGGCGATGGTTTAGGTAGCTTGCCGCTAAACTAAGCATCCAGCGCTTTTTCTTTATTGTTGTTTCGGCCTTACCTTCTTTCTCCAATTTGGCCAAAAATTCGGTAGCAATCGCACCAAAAGTATTTTCTGACTGTATGCGCCTTTGTTGCTTGTCTTGTCTGGCAACATCCGACGGGTCAATACCATTGGCAATCATCGTTTTGGCTTGATCACGTTTTTGCCTTGCATCCGCTAGTGTCACGCTGGGGTATTTGCCAAACGACAGAGTTTTCTGTTTGCCAGCGAATCGATATGCCATGCGCCAAAGCCGTGAGCCTTGCGATGAAACTTGCAGATATAACCCACCACTATCACTGTAACGCATTGGTTTATTGGTTGGTTTTATCGACCTTATGGATGAATCAGTGAGGGGCATCGTAAAATTGTTGGTACTTTTTTCTGAGGTGTTCACTAAATTATACTATATACCAACAAAAATACCAACAATTCTAAAAACTACCAACGGATAGAAACAAATGGGAATGTACAAGGGTGGAAACTAAACTCTTTTCTGGCAAGGGTTTTGAAGGATTAAATGAATAACAATGGATAGAGAAATACAAACCAATGGTGCCCCCCGCCGGAATCGAACCGGCACTCCTTAAAGGAACAGGATTTTGAATCCTGCGCGTCTACCAATTCCGCCAGAGGGGCCAGTTTTTAAAAATACAAATTGGAATCTGGTGAATACAATAAGGCCGCTTGCAAGGTCAACAAATAAGATGCCCGTTTTATGCATTCACCATACGGAAAGCAATTGGCTGAAAAAATTCGCCAGGCGTTGCAATTCAAACCGCATTTTCATACATGGATGCACCAGAAGAATTGCAGGTTGACCGCAATATTCCTGTTGCGGTTGAATTCAACAAACAGGGCCGTATGAAATGATTCGCAAACTCTATGACTGGATGTTCGGACTTGCCCAAAGCAGGAATGCCAGCAAGGCGCTCGCCGGAATATCCTTTGCTGAAAGCTCGTTTTTTCCCATCCCGCCCGACGTTTTGCTTATTCCCATGGTACTGGCGGCACGACACAAATGGATCAAATATGCATTCATTTGCACGGTGGCCTCAATTCTTGGTGCTTTTGCCGGTTATGCGATCGGGGCGCTTGGCTATGAATATCTGGGCAAGCCCATCCTTGCATTTTATGGCAAGGAGGACATGTTTGAAAAACTCTCCACCTGGTATAACACCTGGGGCGGTTGGGGCGTATTGTTTGCAGCCATCACACCCTTTCCCTACAAGGTTCTGACCATATTTTCCGGCGCTACCGGGCTGAATTTTGTTCTGTTTACCATTGTCAGTATTATTGGTCGCGGTGCCCGGTTTTTTCTGGTTGCCTGGCTGTTGCATAAATTTGGTGAACCCATTCAAACCTTTATAGAAAAGCGCCTCAATTTGCTCTTTGTTGTCGGCATGGTATTGCTGATCGGTGGATTTGTTGCAATCAGATATATCGGATAGAACCTGACATGAATGCACCCATTGGAACCAACCAGATACGCATGGCGATGCTGGTGTCGCTTGGCATGATAGCCGTGATCGGCACGGTTCTGGGCTTTCAACATA
Organism: Aurantimonadaceae bacterium; assembly: GCA_003232595.1. Taxonomy (GTDB): domain Bacteria; phylum Pseudomonadota; class Alphaproteobacteria; order Rhizobiales; family Rhizobiaceae; genus SZUA-100. The sequence goes on from QIIJ01000350.1 coordinate 2,083, forward strand.
TTGGCGGTTATGTGCCGTGTCAGTTATGTTACACCCAGCGCTTGCCCTATTATTATGTTGCCATGCCCGCCGGATTTTTGGCTCTGGTACTTGCCATGGCCGGTGGCCCTGCGCTGTTGGTGCGGCTTTTGCTGCTGATCACTGTTTTGGGCCTTTTAACCACCGCCGGGATTGCCATCTATCACTCCGGTGTCGAGTGGAGTTTTTGGCCCGGACCGGAAAGCTGTGGGGCAGCTGTTGATGCCGTCGGCACCGATGCCGGATCCCTGCTTTCAAGCCTTGCAAATACCAAACCACCCTCCTGTGCCGAGGCCGCCGGTCGTTTCCTTGGCCTTTCTTTTGCCGGCTGGAATGTGGTCGTCGCGCTCATCATGGCAACCTTCGCGTGGAAGGGTGCATTTGGCCGCGCAGAATAATTACGGCTCCAGCGGCGCATCCCAATAAAGATAGTCCATCCAGCTTTCATGCAGATAGTTGGGCGGAAACCGGCGGCCGTTGTTTTGCAAATCATAAATAGTTGGCCGGTAGGGCATCTGCCGGGGTGTCATTTGCGCATCGCGCATCACCTTACCACCCTTGCGCAAATTGCAGGTAGAGCAGGCGGCGACAATGTTTTCCCATGTGGTATGCCCGCCAAGCGAGCGCGGTAAAAGGTGATCAAAGGTCAATTCATCGCGCGAGCCGCAATATTGACACTCAAAATTGTCACGCAGGAACAGATTAAACCGGGTGAATACCGGGTGTTGCGTGGCACGCACATATTTTTTCAGCGAAATGACACTCGGCAAACGCATCGAAAACGAAGGGCTGTGCACATGGCTGTCATATTCAGCAACAATATCAACCCGTTCCAGAAACACAGCCTTCACCGCGTCCTGCCACGACCAAAGCGACAGGGGAAAATAACTCAAGGGCCGGTAGTCGGCATTAAGCACGAGGGCCGGACGGGTCTCTGGTGATACGGCAATATTCAAGCGGGTCTCCCGGAATAAACTGATATAACGGTATTATTCTTTCATAATAAGAACACTATGGCATTGATGTGAAGCGGTTTTTTGCATTTCCCATACCTTGTGATCACGGCAGCGCACTTCGACCTTGCTTTAGTATCGCATACCATGCCCAAAACAGACGCGCTGCAATACCACGATGGGGTGACCATTGCAGCACCAACTCGCGGACCTTCTTTTCATTCGGGCGGGTTTCAAGGCCCAGCCACTGGCCAAGTGCATGCTGCAGGGCCACATCACCTGCCGGAAATATATCCCGGTGGCCGGCGCAAAACAGCAAAAACACCTCCGCAGTCCAGGGGCCTATGCCCTTAAGCGCGGTCAACTCCGCCTGCGCCTCACTGGCCGGCCGATGACAAAGACCCTCAAGATCAAGCCCGTGATCGACAATCTGGCGCGCAAGGCCACCAAGTGTTGCTTGTTTGGCCCGCGACAAACCCCTTCGCCAAGTTTCAACAGGTTTTCCGCATCAAGCGGCTCAATGAGCTTCACCAGCCTTGAAAATATCGCATTGGCGCTGGCTTTCGAGACCTGTTGCGCGGTGATAATTTCTGCAAGCCCGTGAAATCCCGGCGGGCGCAGCCGCAGTGGCAACGGACGGCAAGAAGCCGCAATTTTCGTCAACCGCGGATCAACAACAAGAAGCGCCTCAAGCCCCTCTTCAACATCTTCATTACAAGTAATC
>QIIJ01000512.1 GCA_003232595.1 Aurantimonadaceae bacterium
GGTGTCTTAGATAATGGTCGGCAAGCGTGCAGGCAAGCATCGCTTCGCCAATTGGTACGGCGCGAATACCAACGCATGGGTCGTGGCGACCTTTGGTCATCACCTCGACCTCCTCGCCGGTTGAGGTGATCGATTTGCGCGGGGTGAGAATAGACGAGGTGGGTTTAACCGCAAATCGAGCCACAATCGGCTGACCGGAGGAAATACCGCCCAGAACACCACCGGCATTGTTGGACAGAAATTGCGGCTGCCCATCATTACCGATGCGCATTTCGTCGGCATTTTTTTCCCCTGACAATGTAGCCGCTTCAAAACCATTGCCGATCTCGACGCCCTTGACGGCGTTAATCGACATCAGGTTGGATGCGATATCCTGATCGAGTTTTGCATAAACCGGCGCGCCCCATCCAGCCGGTACACCTTCGGCCTGTACTTCAATCACCGCACCGATGGAGGAGCCGGATTTTCGGATATTATCCAGATAATCTGCCCATTCTTCGGCCATTTCCGCATCGGGGCAGAAAAACGGATTGTTAAAAATCTCATCCCAATTCCAGTTGGCACGGTTGATTTTTTTGTCTCCGATCTGCACCAGAGCACCACGGACAGTCACCCCTGGAATGACCTTGCGGGCAATGGCACCGGCCGCAACGCGCGCCGCTGTTTCGCGGGCAGAGGAGCGCCCGCCGCCACGATAATCACGTATGCCGTATTTTGCATCATAGGTCATATCCGCATGGCCGGGGCGATAGCGGTCTTTGATTTCGGAATAGTCTTTCGAGCGCTGGTCGGTATTTTCGATCATCATCGAAATTGGCGTGCCGGTGGTAATCAGCCTGTCGCTGCCCTCCTGCGGCAACACGCCTGAAAGCACCCGCACCAGGTCGGCCTCCTTGCGCTGGGTGGTATATTTCGACTGGCCCGGCTTTCGCCTGTCCATGAATTCCTGAATTTCGTTTTCTGAAATATCCAGTCCGGGCGGACAGCCATCAATCACGCAGCCAAGCGCGATCCCATGGCTTTCACCCCAGGTTGTCACCCTGAACAAATGGCCAAAAGTGTTATGGGACATTGGTTTACTGTGCTCGCTCGAACTTCTGATCGTGATAAAATCAGTGAATCTTTGTTCCGTCAGAGGGTTCAATAGGCGGGAAACAGAATGAGGTCAATTAAGACGCAAACTTCCGTCCCGGCAAACGGCTTTAATTATCCAACCGGACCGGGCGCAGGAGCAGTTGGGGGAAGGCCCAGAACCTTACCCTGCTGGACAATGTCCGGGTCATAGGCTGTGCGGCTGAAAACCTCAAAAACCATGGGTTCAAAGAATTCCAGCGTTTTTGAACAATAGTCGGGATCGAATGAATTTTGATCCCAGCGCTCACAGAAATCCGCACATGAACCAAAATATGTATGATCCTTGAACCGGTCGCGGGCATTTTTGTCCCAGCCATAGTGGTGGCCATAATAAAATGTCTGGAAGATGCCATGATGCTCGACAACCCATGAGACTTCCTCGCGCACAAACGGACGAATCACTTCGGCAGCAAACCGGTCATGATTTTGCGGAGCAAGACCATCACCGACATCGTGGAGAAGGGTGCCGACAACCCAGTCGATATCGGCATTGTCATGAAGAGCCCGCGTTGCCGATTGCAAACCGTGCTCAAGACGGGTGATCTTGTAGCCGGTAATTGCATCTTCGCCCTGCTTCGCCAGTTCGGCCAGCACCCGACTTGCAGTGAGCGCGACAAAAGGCTTTTCCATTTGCGAGAGGAGTTCATAGTCCTCTTTGGTACCATCTTTCATCTGGGTAAAATTGACGGATTTCATGTTCTGCCTCCCGGGAGAATGCCGCACGGTGCGCGCGCATTTCACAATATAGCGCGATTTCTCCCAAAGTCAGAGCGGATTTTTATCCGCAGTTGGCTTTCATGCGGCAACGGCATTTCTTTTTGCACGTCTTCGACGACCGCCGCCATTGTTTGGCCGGTTGCTGTTGGCGGCCTGATTCTGTTTTTTGCGCGCAGCACGACCTGGCTTGTTTTGATCGTTTTGTGGTTTGCCGTCGTTATTACGCTGGCTGTCCTGATGCGGACTGCCTTGATGTTTGACGGGTTTACGTCGTTTGCCCTTGTTGGGTTGGCGCTTGCGGTTGCCGCCCTTGTTACCGCCACCGCCGCGTTTACGTTTTGGTGCATTGGCAATTTCCTGTTCGGAAAACTCGCCGCTTGCAGTTGTGATTTCCTGACCCGTCAGCCGTTCGATATCGCCTAAAAGGCGCATTTCTTCAGGCGAGCAGAAGGCAACAGCCTCGCCCCCTTTGCCTGCCCGTGCGGTGCGGCCTATGCGGTGCACATAGGCCTCAGCCACCTCCGGCAGGTCAAAGTTGTAGACATGGGTGACACCGGGGATATCAATGCCGCGAGCCGCCACATCAGTGGCAACCAGAATGCGCGCCTCGCCGCTGCGGAAGGCTTCAATCGCCCTCGTGCGCTGGCCCTGGCTTTTGTTGCCATGGATGGAGGTTGCCTTGAAGCCGCATTCCACGAGGTGCTTCATCAACCGCTCGGCACCGTGTTTGGTGCGTGAAAAAACCAGCGAAAGGTCATCACGGCGTTCGATCAGGCAGTCTTTCAGTTTTTCGGTCTTGGCCTTTTGATAAACAAAATGCACCGACTGGTTGATCTTGTCGACGGCCCGGCCCGGCGGATTTGTTTCCACCCGAACAGGGTCATTAAGGAAGGCCTGCGACAGGTCTTCAATTTGTTTTGGCATGGTTGCGGAAAACAGCAGCGTTTGACGCGGCGTGCCGACCAGTTTGGATATCTTGCGCAGATCATGGATAAATCCGAGATCAAGCATCTGGTCTGCTTCATCCAGCACCAGAAACTTCGCCGTGTTGAGAAAGAGCGCCTTGCGCTCGACCAGGTCGAGCAACCGGCCAGGGGTGGCAATCAGAATATCGGTACCGCGGCCAAGGTTTTTCTGCTGCACGTGGATCGATGCGCCGCCAACAACCGCGCCAATGCGCAAATGGGTGTGGCGAACAAAATTGCGCAGATTATCTCTGATCTGGGTTACCAGTTCGCGGGTTGGAGCCACCACAAGGGCGCGGATTTCCTTCGGCCGCGGACGCCCCTGCATGGAAAGCAGTTGATCAATGATCGGAAGGCCAAAGGCCGCCGTTTTACCCGTGCCGGTCTGGGCAAGGCCCATGATATCGTGGCCTTCAAGAACAATCGGAATTGCTTTTAACTGAATTGGTGTCGGGTCTGTATAGCCTGCATCGGTCACAGATTTAAGCAGGGATGGAGAAAGACCGAGGTCTTCGAATTTGGTCAAATTATTATACCTTTATGGCGGCACCCTGTTGAACAGGGCCGCTCTATGAATAGAATCGCCTGTTGCCGCCGTGCCATCTGGCAGGCGGTTTTAGACGTATTGCGGTTGCGATCACGGACTGACCAACAGGCTGAATTGCCTGTGCAGGCC
>QIIJ01000541.1 GCA_003232595.1 Aurantimonadaceae bacterium
TTGATTTTATCCGCGAGCATTACGACCGACCGTTGACGCTGGCATCCATGCCAAAGGAAGACCCGCGGGTTTATGCCATGCTGCAAAAGGGCGATGCCATTGGCACCTTTCAGGTGGAAAGCCGGGCCCAGATTAACATGCTGCCACGGCTGAAACCGGCAAAATTCTACGATCTTGTTATTGAGGTGGCGATTGTGCGGCCCGGGCCCATTCAGGGTGATATGGTGCACCCCTATCTGCGCCGCCGCGATGGCATTGAAAAGGTTGAATATCCCTCGCCCGCGCCCGAACACGGTTCGCCCAAAGAGCTTGAAAATATCCTCGGGCGCCTCGGGCGCACATTGGGCGTGCCGCTGTTTCAGGAACAGGCGATGCAGATTGCCATCGATGCAGCCCTTTTTTCGCCCGACGAGGCCAATGAGTTGCGTCGCGCCATGGCAACCTTTCGTCGCATGGGTACAATCCACACGCTTGAAGAAAAGATGGTTTCGCGAATGATTGCCCGCGGTTACGACCCGGAATTTGCCCAGCGCTGTTTTAACCAGATCAAGGGCTTTGGCGAATATGGTTTTCCCGAAAGCCATGCGGCGAGTTTTGCCCTGCTGGTCTATGCCTCTTCCTGGCTTAAATGCCACTATCCGGAGGTTTTTTGTGCCGGGCTTTTGAACTCTCAGCCAATGGGCTTTTATGCCCCGGCCCAGCTTGTGCGCGATGCGCGCGAGCACGGGGTTGAGGTCTTGCCGGTGGATGTCAATTTCTCCACCTGGGATAATCATCTGGAAGATGTGGATGGGGAAAGATATGCCGTGCGGCTGGGGTTCCGTCAGGTGGACGGTTTGCACAAGGATGTGATGGAGGTTCTTCTGGTTTCCACCTCCCCCTTGTGGGGAGGTCGAACGCTGCACCAGCAGGGTTCGGGTGGGGGTAGTACTTGCCTCAACCCGTTAACTTCAATTGATGATAGCACTACCCCCACCCGAACTTTGCCTGTGGCAATGTTCGACCTCCCCACAAGGGGGAGGTGGGAAAAAAAGACAAATCTGATCATATGCGATAGTCCTGCCCCCCAGGCAAAGGGAAAACCCTTCACCTCCATTGAAGACCTCCGCAACAGGACTGGGCTCTCCATTGCCGTGCTCGAGCGTCTGGCATCAGCCGATTGTTTTCGTTCCATGGGGCTCGACCGACGGCAGGCTTTGTGGAAGGTACGCGGGCTGGTGAGTGATGCACAACTGCCGCTGTTTGAAGCCACCCAAACCGATACGCTGGGCCCGGACCACGATGTGCAATTGCCGAAAATGCCTTTGTCTGAGCATGTGGTGGCTGATTACCAGACCCACCGTCTGTCACTCAAGGCGCACCCGATGTCCTTCCTGCGCGCAGATTATAAAAGCCACCGCATCATTTCATGCGCAAATCTTCTGAAAACCCATAACGGCCAATATATACAGATTGCCGGTGTGGTGCTGGTGCGGCAAAAGCCTGGCACCGCCAAGGGCGTGGTGTTCATGACTATCGAAGACGAGGGCGGTGTTGCCAATATCATCGTCTGGGGCAAGATCATGAAACGCTTCCGCAAGGTGGTGATGCGCTCAAGGTTGGTGCTGATACGTGGCAAGGTCCAGCGCCAGGGCGCCATCATCCACGTCATAGCCTCATCACTGGTTGACCTTTCAGGCGACCTCGCCCGCCTTTCCGACGAAACCCTGCCCCCGGCATTGGCGCGGGCTGACGAAGTTGCGAACCAGCCGGTAGAACGGCCATTTTTAGGCCAGGCCCCAAGGGCCGGGCACCCAAGAGATGTGCGGATAATTCCGAAAAGCCGGGATTTTCACTGAAACTTTGTCTCACGGCTAATCGGTCTTGCGGACCAGCCTTCGCGGGGGCGCCAGAATGCTGGCGGCTCGCTCTTCGCTCGCCATACGGAGAGTTATCGAAGCACAATATTGCCGTATGGCAAGCGAAGAGCGAGCCGGGCGAAAGCCCGCGCTGTCGCAGGCCCGCAGCGAAGCGGAGGATTAGCCGTGAGACAGACCTTCACTCCTGACACTTCAGACCGAGCCGTACCAGGGCAAAAAAATCAAGCTAATGCCCGCTGCCCAAAATCCCCGTTTTGACCGAATAATCAACAGCCAGTCCGTAATCCGGGTCATTTTCGGAATCGATCATTAATTGACCGGCCCGGTTGAGCAGTTTGTGGCAGTCACGGGAGAGGTGGCGTAATTGCAGGGTTTTGCCGGCTGCTTCATATTTTGACGCCAGTGCTTCAATGGCCTGCAGGGCTGACTGGTCCACCACCCGGCTGTTCATAAAATCGACAACCACCAGATCAGGGTCGAGATTGGGGTCAAACAGGGCACTGAACCCTTCAACAGACCCAAAAAACAAAGGCCCTTCGATTTGATAAACCTTGTTGCCATCCATGGTAAAGCGAATGGAAGCCTGGATGCGGGTGGCGTTGCTCCATGCATAGGCAAGGGCTGAAACAATGACGCCGACAATCACAGCGATTGCGAGGTCTGTCATCACGGTGACGATGGTAACCAGTATCATTACCAGTGCATCGGTGAGCGGAATAAGGCGCAGAATACGCAGGCTCTGCCAGGCAAAGGTGCCGATCACCACCATGAACATCACACCCACAAGGGCGGCAAGCGGTATCTGCTCAATCAGGCTTGAAGCGATCAGAATGAAGGTCAGCAAAAAGAGTGCCGCCGCAATGCCGGAAAGGCGGGTGCGTCCGCCGGATTTCACATTGATCATTGATTGCCCGATCATTGCACAACCGCCCATGCCGCCGAAAAATCCGGTTACCGTGTTGGCCAGCCCCTGAGCCACACATTCGCGGGAAGCGCCGCCTCCCTTGCCGGTCATTTCGCCAACCAGGTTGAGCGTCAAGAGACTTTCAATCAGGCCGATGGCCGCCAGAATGATTGCAAAGGGAAAAATGATTTGCAGGGTTTCAAAAGTGAGCGGCACCATGGGTATGTGAAATTCGGGAAACCCACCCTTGATCGACGCCAGATCACCAACCCGGGGAACTTCAATGCCAAAGAAAATAACAATGGCGGCAACAACGCCAATGCCAGCAAGGGGGGCGGGAACAATATTGGTGATTTTTGGCATGGCCCAGATGATAAACATGGTCAGCGCCACAAGCCCCAGCATGGTTATAAGCGGCAACCCGCTCATCCATACTTTTTCATCACCAGATCCGGGCACCTGAAACTGGGTCAACTGGGCCAGAAAAATCACAATCGCCAGCCCGTTGACAAATCCCAACATCACCGGATGGGGGACCAGACGGATGAATTTGCCCAGGTGAAAGACGCCGGCCAATATCTGCAAAATGCCCATCAACACCACAGTAGCAAAAAGATATTCAACACCATGGGTGGCAACCAGTGAAACCATGACCACCGCAAGCGCCCCCGTGGCCCCGGAAATCATGCCGGCCCGGCCACCAAAAACGGCGGTGATCAAGCCGACAATAAAAGCTGCGTAAAGACCGACAAGCGGATGAACGCCGGCGACAAAAGAAAAGGCTACCGCCTCCGGCACAAGCGCAAGTGCTACCGTGAGGCCGGAAAGTAACTCGATCCTGATACGGGATGGTGTGAATTCCGCAGAATTTTCAGCTTTCCAGTCGGCAAGCGACAGCCTGCCGGCAAAAGCCGCAAAGGGTGATCTGGTCAAGGGAAATCGGTTCCGTTTGGGAGAAATAAATTT